>JALZUU010000121.1 GCA_023300665.1 Saprospiraceae bacterium
CAGAAAATACCGATTTTGTTTTTGAAGTCCCAGAATCTGTTCCGGTCGAAGAGGTAGACGAAAACAAAGCCAAAAAGAAATTGCGTAAAAAGAAAAAATCTAAGAAAAAAGGGGTTTCTGATTATCTCGCACTAATCCTAGATGAAGAAGATGACTTCGACGAATTTATCGACCATAAAAAGATAAGAGCATTATTGCAACCAGTCGAACAACTTTCACCAGATTTTATGTCTGCTTCCGCATTGGCTCCATTACCCCGTTATGTGAGTACTCCGGTTGTCAACAACAGCCAAGATATTGAACTAAATATCAATATTCCTTTACAAGTGGTAGAACCACACGAAGTAGATGACTTGATTAGATTATATGATCAAACACATCAGGTAGAAAGGGATTAATAAAGACAATTCACGTAAAGACAGTTCACATAAAGACAATTCACGTAAAGACAATTCATGAATTGTCTCTCTCCCTCTCCCAAATAAAAAACCCCGAAGGTATTCAGGTCAACTGATTCCTCCGGGGTTTATTATTTAAGATAATGAAGTTTTATCTAAAAAGGACACCCAATGCATTCATCCACTCGTGGATCTGCTTTTGGTGCAGACATTTCTCTCGCGTCGACATCGCCAACGTTTCCTAGAATTCTAAACTCTGTTCGTCGATTCAACTGATGTTCTTTTTCAGAACAAGGAATCTGATTCTTACAATTATTCACGTTCTGACTTTCACCATATCCTACCGCTACTAAACGATCTCGATCGATACCATTAGCACTCAACCATCTTACTACTGAATCAGCACGTCGCTGAGAAAGCGCACGATTATAGTAGTTTGATCCACGTGAATCGGTATGAGATCCAATCTCTACAACGAATTCTGGATTATTTTCCAACATCGCTTGTAACGCCTGCAACTGTGGTTCAGCTTCGTCTCTTAAGTAAGACTGATCAAAATCATAGTAAATATGCAGTAGATAAGCAACTGTTGTTCCTGGCTCTGGTGGTACTGGACTCACTGGGAAAGTAGTACTTCCTGGTGTTTCGTTAACCTGAACACCATTTTTATAAGTAATTCCATTGATAACACCATCTGCATAAGCATTTGTATTAGGATCAATCCATCGATCTGTCGCACTATCTTTATAAGGAGAACCTGGCGCATTTTCTTCCACTACATAGTCATCGTTAGCCGAAGTAGGCTGTAGATTCAAGTTCGCTTGTAGGGTCAAAGATTTCTCTTCTCCACGCGTACATTGGTCTTCCACAGTAGCTGCGATATAACCAGTCTTGCTACCTTTAACAGTATAACAACAATCTTTATCTAGTTTGAAACTATAAGTACCAAGTGCATCCGTCGTATACGTTTGTTCGTCTTTATCACAATCGTTCATCAAAGTAACCATTGCACCTTCTAGTGGCAAACCAGTATTGTCATCGAAAACAACCCCTTCGATTTCAAACTCCATTGCTGGATCAAGTGGAATTTCTACGAATACTTTTTCTCCTCTTGGGATATCGGTTGTACAACCTTTTTCTTCGTTGTCTAAGTAGTTCTCTGCACTTGCAGTAAAGTTACAACACTCTCCCATTTTTTGGTCGATAGTAATCTTACCTTCCGCATCAGTGGTCATTTCTAAACCAGTACAATCGTTCATAACCGTAGCGCCTTCAATTGGCTCTTTTGTTTCACGATCATATACTAAGATCTCCACTGGAGAAGCAATTTTCTTAAAGCTATAGATATCATCCATTCCAGATCCGCCTTCACGGTCAGAAGATAAAAATCCACAAGTTCCTTCTTCGTTGAAAACAACACCGAAGTCATCAGAAATCGTATTAATTGGGTAACCAACATTTTCGATCATTCCCCATTCGCCTTCGCCTTTATCTTCCATAAAGTAAATATCTAATCCACCCAGACCAATCTGTCCATCAGAAGAAAAGTATAATTTACCAGTAGGATCGTAATTAGGAAACACTTCGTTTCCTTCTGTATTAATCCCAGGTCCTAGATTCAATGGTGGGCCCCAACTTCCGCTTTCTTTTTCAGATTTGTAAAGGTCCATTCCTCCAAAACCACCAGGCATATCAGAAGAAAAGTATAAAGTATTATTGTCAGGTGTTAAAGTTGGATGTGCCACAGAATATTCATCACTATTGAAAGGTAAACCTTCTAGGTCACCCCAATCGTTGTCTCCTTTTTTAGGTGCGTGATAAATTTTTAGTTTAACAATACCATCATCAGATTTACCAGGTTTTCCTTTTACTTGATTATTTCGAGTAAAGAAAATTTCTGATTGATCTTGATTAAAACCTACGGCAGCATCGTGGAATTTACCGTTTAGGTCACTAGAGAATTTCTTAGGATTACCAAAAGTATATTCTCCACACTCTTCCTTATCGACTGGTTCTGCTTTGATTTTATATAATTCTAGAAATGGATTTCCAGTCCAAGTATGGGTACGCTTAATGGCACCACCCATATCTCTTTCAGAAGCGAAAATAATATCATCGCCATAAATCACAGGACTAAAATCATCTACATTAGAATTAAAAGGTAAGTGTACGATTTCGTAAATGCCCGCATTTTTGGTCATTAACTCATCTTCGTAATCACATGCTTTTACGAGGTATTGTCCACGTAAATCATCGGGAACTTCCTCAACATATTTTTCATACCATTCTTTAGCCAAATCACATTTACCATTACGTTGTAGCATTTGCCCGTAAAAAAGTTTGTGAATGGATTCGGATTCTGGTAAACGTACAACTTGTCCGTACCAGTATTCTCCGTCTTCAGAGTTACTTACCTTTCGGTAACATTCTGCTAGTAAAATTTTTGCTTCGCTATTATCGTCTTTCTCTAGTACTTGATTAAACAAGGTGATTGCTTGTTGATAATCCAGACCTTCCATGGCTTTAACTGCTCGCTTCATTTTCTGAGCAAACAAGCCGGAAGCCCCAAAGGACATCACTAGCATGATTAAAATTAGCTTCTTAAACTTCATTTTTCTTACTTTAAATTAGGGATTTGTGTTTTTATGGAAATTCTATACTAGACTTATTAAGGTCTATTGTTGTTTAGAAGTATCGAGGTGTTACCACCCGCTTAGTTTTGTAGTCGAACTCGTATCCGAGCATAAGCTCGAATGAACCACCGGCTACGCTTTGTAATTTAGTCAGTGTGTAATCATATGCTACACCAATACGTAATCCGTTAGCTAAATAATAAGCTGCCCAGACATCTGCTGAGTCAAACGAACTTTGGTCTCCTACGATTCCTTCGATAGCCGAACGAAACGAAACTCCAACCCATAAAGCTTGCTGAAACATTAAGGATAGATCAATATCGAACTCGGTAGGAGCTCCAAACGTCTGAAATGCTTCATCTTTGCTAAAGCTACTCAACAAGCCAACATTCTTAACCAAAATAGATGGCTTGAAAATCAATGCATCTCCTTTTAGTGGGAACGCAGCTCCGGCAGAAAAATAATAATGCCTTTGTTGTCTTGCCCAGATATTTGTATTGATTTCATTATCGCGCAAATCATATTCGATTAATTGCGGACTAGCAAACCCTACATAAAATTTTGGCGTATAGTAGTAAATACCTGCTCCAAAATTAGGTAGTAATCGAGACGGAGTCTGTTCATTAAATGCTTCATCATCAACAAATCCTTCCTCTAAGCTCAACTGACTAAAGTCAGCTCGCCAGTGCATTACACCACCTTGCAAACCAATAGAAAGCTTTCCTTTTCCCACTGGAATCCGGTAGGCATAGCTAAGGTTAGCACGAATAGAATTAGTTGGACCGATCTCATCATTGACCAAACTAAGACCTACGCCAACTCGCTCGTTGGGCATCGGTGTATGAATAATCAGAGACTGCGTTGTTGGCGCCCCCTCAATTCCCGTCCACTGTGTTCGGTGGATTAGATTCATCGTGAGGTGTTCCTTTGATCCAGCATAAGCAGGATTAAAACTCAGACTATTAAACATGTACTTAGTGAACATGGCGTCCTGCTGTGCTAACAGGTTAGTCCCTCCGACAAATAAAAGCACGATAAATAAGTAAATTTTTCTCATAATCCATGGTAGATTTTAGAAGTTTAGTATGTGTAAGACTCTGGTGTTTTCTCAATTAGTAAATAATATTTATATAGGGTGCTAAAATCAAAAATGATGCTAGCTTTTTTCTTCTTTATAAATGACTGCTCTCTATCGTCGTATCTCGACATAGCCAGAAAGATTTTCACCTTCTCCTGTATCCAATCGATAAAAATAAGTACCATCTGGCAACTCTAATCCTTCCCAAGTTCCATTCCAGTCGTTTTGATAGTCAGTCGTCTCTAATACCCGATTTCCCCAACGATTGTATACATATAGAATATGGTCTGGGAAATCTTCTAGACCTCTAATTCGGAAGAAGTCATTAATGTTATCGTTATTTGGAGAAAATCCGTTAAAAACAAATAGCTCTCCTGGCTCTCCTTGATCACATTCGATAAATACAGTAACAGTCGTCGTATCTGAGCCAAATTCATTAGCAACTACATAGGTAAACTGATCTAGACCACAGCTATCAGGAGTTGGTATATAAGCTACTATACAATTTGATTCTACAAAAGCAATACCCATATTTGGGCCTACACCTCCACTCAATTCAGGAAGTACAATAAAGTTATCTATAGATCCAGGAATGGTATCATTCTCACATACATTAATACTTATATTGCCATTAACTAATACAGTATCAGAATCGGGACTTAATATTGGGGGAGAATCAGCCGGTAGGTCACTGACATTGAAAATAAAGGTAGTGGTGTCACAGACCATGAATTCATCACAGACTGCTAAACATAGTGTGTCACTTAGATCGGTATTGGTTGCAGTAACGTCTATACACAAAGATAACGGATTTGCCACAAAGTCAACAGCTTGACCTGCAAAATTATTGCAAACAAAAATACTATCTAGTACCATTCCTCCTAATTGCGTAGTATCTAAGCAATAAGTAGCGGTATTTCCAAGTCTAATATCATCTTCAATTATCTCTGAAATAGGCTCTAAAACGTCTACTACATAGAAAATCGTATCCACATTCCCCATATTATCCGTAAATGCTAGACAGGCCGTATCTTGACCTGGTACAAGCGCATCAATATTTAAACAGAAATTAAAGGTATCTAAGGTAAAGTCAACCGCTGTCGGTAAGTCTTCACAGAAATTTTGAATATTAACCACAGGTCCACTTAAGTTATCCAAAGAGAAATTACAAATCGTATTCTCTTGATTGATAAAAAGTGTATCATTGATCAAACCTGGTCCATCTCTTAAAGTTTGTACATATACAAAGTTGGTATCACACAACATCATGGCATCACAGATGACGATACAAAAAGTATCTGATCCACCCGCTACTAAGCCATCATAATTCAGACAGAGACTTGCACTATCTAGTGTAAAGTCAACAAAATTTTCAACTGGATCACAAATCGTAAAGAAGGTGTCTACACCTGCTAAACGTGTCGTATCAAGACAAAATACATCACTCATTCCTTCGACAATCGTTAGATTAGTCTCAAAAATTCGACTTGGATTAGGGTCTAGTACATCAATTATAAACGTCGTCGTATCACATAATCCTCGTCCATCACAAACCACAAAACAAGCTGAATCAATTCCTGGGGTCAAAGTGATAAATTCTACGCAAGAATTGCCATCAACCAAGTTGAATTGAACATTTCCATCACTGGCATCTGGACATTCGTTGGTAATTGATGTAAACGGTAATAATAACTCGGCAAAATTAAGACACATCGTATCTGTTACGCCAGGAAATATGGAATCGATCCGGATCGTCTCTGGCTGAATACAGGCAACTGCCACCGTAAATGAGTCGACACAAACCGGCAATGGTCCGGTGGTGATCAATGTCACTTTAGTAAGACCATTATCAAAAAATAATTGGCTACCATTAATACTTAATTGCTCATTTCTTGTCAAAACCGGTGAAACACCAATTTGAGCTACAAAAATAGTAAGGTCAGAATACGTATTAAGATTATTTCCTCCTCTGATTCTTTTAGTCACCGAATCATCCGACCAGTTTCCAATAGGATCCCAAGTATTTAAAGAGTCTACTAAATCAGGAATGGTCAGAAAATCTCCACTAAAAGCAACTCCATTTACTTCCCAATTTTGGACGCTATAAGGTCCTGAAATAGGTGTACCGTCATCGGCTTCCACCAATTGACGGTAATTATACGATAGAATAGTATCTAAATTACAGGCATTGATCCCGTTTTGATAAAAACTAGTATCGTTGATAATTATTTGAAAATTAAAGATATCATTAATAGGAATATCCAAACACAACGCGGCAGGCGCGTTACAATTGGAAGTTTGCAGATATACCGTATCTGGTAGATTTACAATCGTATCATTAAATGTCAATTCAGCTGAAATGGAGGTCAACGGCTCGTCCGTTGCCATCCCGTAAACGGAATTGACATGGAGAGTGGTAACTAGTAACAGCAAAAAAAGAAGTAATTCTTTTTTCATGGTAGCAATATTTTTTTTACCTATCAAGGTGCTTCCTTGCAGGCGGTTAATATACTGTTTAAGGGTAATAGGTGCGGAAATAAAAACTGTGTGCCAAATGATCTTAAAAATAAAGAGCAAAAGGTGTTAAGTATGTTCGTTTTTAGGAAATATAAACTTGTCTGGAAAAGTTCGAAAATCGTGCCAAATACTTTAAATATTTAGCATATGTATCTCCTAACTAGCTCATCATCAGCTCGTTTTGTGAGTTATAATTTTAATTAAAACCTATATTAAAAAAACAGCAATGTAAGTATCAAATATAATACGTTTTACATTCATAATTAATAACATATATTTCATTCACAATATTATTGCAATAATATACAATTAATCACATTTTTTTATAAATAAAGTATTAAAAAAATGATATAAGTTGAAAAACTACAGATATATAAATGATTTGGCTTTCAGAATAATAAATCAAAGATAATCATACTACCTAATATCACGCTAGCGATTCCATTAGTAGTAAAAAAGGCGAGGTTTATTTTACTTAGGTCGTCAGGTTTGACCAAAGTATGTTGGTAATATAGTAATCCTAAAAAGATAAGCGTTGCTAAACCAGACAACCAGCCAGCCGTTGGATAACTAGTGAGCAAGACATACCCAGCACTGGTCATTGCAACTGCACATCCTAGGTGTAATATCGTGGACAATCGTAAGGCGTTTTGTCCTCCCAATATCACTGGAACTGAAGATAAATGATGCTTTCGATCAAATTCCTCATCTTGTAAGGCATAAATAATATCAAATCCTGATACCCAAAACAAAACAGAAAAGGCATATAATAATGGCAATAGGTCAAAATTTCCTCCAGCAGCTAAGTAAGCTCCAATCGGTGCAAGTGCGAGCCCAAGTCCTAGAACAAAATGACAAAGAAAAGTAAAGCGCTTCGTATAACTATACCCAAGAATAATCAAAAGCGCTATAGGAGATAAGTAAAAACAGAGGGGATTAATCAACCAAGTCGTTGCTACAAAGAGGATTGAGTTAATAACCACAAAGGAAAGGGCTGCTTTAGGGGTAATAATCCCTGCAGGAATTTCTCGAACTGCTGTTCTTGGGTTTTCTACATCAATATCTCGATCCAAATATCGATTAAAAGCCATTGCTGCATTACGAGCAAAGACCATACAGAGCAGTACATAAAGGAAAACAATCCACGGTATCTGTACATCCAAACGATAAATCGCCAAAAAGAAGCCTAATAATGCAAAAGGCAGCGCAAAAACGGTATGACTAAATTTAACTAAGGACAGATATTGTTTCATATTACAGTTGGTCTAAAAAGAGAGTTACGCATATATAAAAAAAACCACCAGATTAAGTTTAAAATCTGATGGCTTTTTTTTAGTTTTTATCTAAAGTGCGTTGCTTATTAGTTAGCAGCTGCAGCTTCAGGAGCATTAACGTCTCCTTTGATCGTTAGGAAAGTCTGAGCTGGGTCAGTGTTAGCCGTAAGGGTAACTTTCTTACTCTGCTTGTTCTTTTTACCTTTAGAATCAAACTGAACTTGAATCTCACCACTTCCACCTACTGGAATTGGCTCTTTTGGCCAGCTAGGAACAGTACATCCACAGCTACCTTTTGCGTTGCTGATGATTAATGGCTCATTACCAGTGTTAGCAAACTTGTAAATGTGTGTTACTTTTTCACCTTGGTCAACCGTACCAAAATCAAATTCAGTTTCTTCAAACTTAATAGAAGTAGTAGGACCAGCAGGAACAGCAGGTACAGCAGCTGCAGCAGCATCTGTCATGCTATTAGTAGCACCAGCTGCCGCATTATTAACAGTCTTTGCAGCATTAGCTACTTTACTTTGAGCAGCATCTTTTACAGAACTAGCGCCATCACTAGCACAAGCAGTAAATAAAGCTACAGATACTAAACATGCGAATAACGCAGAAAAGCTAAAACGAATCTTTGAAATGTTCATTTTTCAATTTTTTAATGGTTAAAATGTCATAAAGCCTTACGGCAATTATGTATTACGATGACAAAGGTAACCTATGTTTCAATGTTTGGTTGTTAATGGGCGTCGAACAATTGTTAACGACTTGTTAACGATGATAATAATTTTTAATATGAACGACCGATCCCGAAGGGCGTCGTGCAACAGCACGACGAGGGAGTGAACCGCGAAAGCGGACGGGAT
>JALZUU010000122.1 GCA_023300665.1 Saprospiraceae bacterium
CTCTATCTAAAATACTATTTTTAATCTGCATTTTGCTCTGGAGCTTTCAGCTCACTGGCCAAGAACCAATCTCCCCTTCTCCAACTGAAGAATTTAAAACAACTACCTTAGAATCTCGCGACTTTACCACTTCCGACTGGAGAAGAGCAACTAAAGGAATAGATTATCGCAATTCAACTGATGACAGAGATAATGTCAATGAAGATGTAGGAGACAGCTTAGGAGGAAAAAATTCTGCTCTGGAACGGAAAGCAAAAAATTTAGGCGGCGCCGCCGGTGCAGCATGGAATGGTTTGGTAAAAATTATTTTCGGACTTTTTGTCATCGCCTTGATTGGATTAATCGTCTACTTCGTTCTTCGTGGAGAAAATTTCTTCAAGAATAAAAAGAAAGTACCCAAAACCACTAGCTTCGATCTTGAAGAAGTAGAAACCAATCTTGCAGCTTCAAATTTAGACCAGTTTATCATACAGGCAGAAAACGAAGGCAACTATCGTTTGGCTATTCGGTTACACTATTTGGCTATTATAAAAACACTTTCGCAAAAGAAAATAATTCGTTACAAAAAAAATAAAACCAACCATGTTTATGTCACCAAGGTAAGCACCACAAGTTTTGGAGAAGCTTTCCGGCAAGCCACTTCTGCTTTCGAGAGAATCTGGTTTGGACAAAACACATTCACAGAGATGGACTATCAACAAGTGAAACCCGACTTCCAAAAATGGACTGGTGCCGCCCAAAGTCTCAATAATGAACAAACACCTCTTAACTCAAAAACAGCATAAATGCAAAATAAAACTATTTTGTGGGTGTTAGGTGCGGCAGTTGTCATACTATCTGTTTTCTTTTTTGTTTTTCGAGATGGACAAACCCGTTATTCTTGGCGGGAAAATTATGAAGAAGCCAAAAATCCTTATGGCACTCATGTTATCCACGAGCTACTAAAGAGCTACGATCCTCAATACGATTTTTATGAAATTTCTGAAGGAATTATAAAGGATTTACCAGACCTTGATTCTGTAGAGTTATCCGCTGTTACCAATTATGTTTTCATCGGAGAAGGAATGTTTTTGGATACCTTGGAAATGGATCGGATGTTACGTTTTGTAGCAGGTGGAAATAATGCTTTTATCAGTAGTAAGGATATTCCTTTTTTAATTAAGCCTATTCTTTTCGAAGAATTATGCTCTGATTATTGGTTTTATCGATATCCGAATATTTCTGATAGTACCGCTGCTTTGAGTTTTAACCATCCTTCGATTAGTGACACCAGCGACACATATAATTTCAAATATCTCAGCCATAATAAAGTCAAAAATTATCGCTGGCATTATGTTGAATCAGAATATTTTTGTGACGAATACTATAGTCCCATTGCATTGGGTCAATTAAACGATACGCTCGTTAATTATTTCAAAATAAAATACGGTGATGGTCATTTTTATTTCCATACAAATCCTATCGCCTTTTCTAATATTCAATTATTAAAAACACCTGCCGTAGATTATGCTTCGCTCGTTTTTTCTCATTTGCCACCTGGTGATATTTATTGGGATCGAATAAGTCGGTTACCACTAGGAATCGCTCGTAGCTTAGATCGAAACAATCGAGATGGTAATATGGATCGCGGTCTAAATTCAGAAGGACCACTTTCTTATATCTTAAGTCAACCTCCGCTCGCATGGGCTTGGTACACTGCCTTGACTACGGCTGCGTTATTTTTAATTTTCCGATCACGCCGTAAGCAAAGAATTATTCCTGTATTAGAAAAAAATAAGAATAGCTCGCTCGAATTTATTAATACCATTGGGCGAATTTATTATCAACAAGGAGATCATCGGAAAATTTGTTTAAAGAAAATGACGCTATTTTTATCTTTCATTCGTGATCGATATTATTTAAATACCAATGAAAGGGATTCAGATTTTTTCAATAGGCTAGCGGCTAAATCTGAGATTCCTACATCCGTGATTGATCAAATTTTTCTTTATCATAAAAATATTGATAGCTCTAATTTTGTTTCCGAACAAACACTTATAGACTTCCATTTAGAAATGGATAAATTTTATAAAAACTGTAAATAAAACATCATGTCTGACGACCCAACGATTACTCCGGGAGAAGAAAATCCGATTTCCTATCAACCACAAAGCACTTGGCAGGAAAACCGACTAGACTTGAGCAAAGTCTCTAGAATTACCCACGATATCCGACAGGAACTATCCAAGGTAATTATTGGTCAATCCACTACAATTGACTTATTAATTGCGGCGATCTTTTCAGGAGGACATGTATTATTGGAAGGAGTACCAGGTATCGCTAAAACCCTCGTTGCAAGACTCCTCGCTCGTACCATAGAAGCTGATTTTTCTAGGATTCAGTTTACACCCGACCTCATGCCTACTGATGTCGTAGGAACCACGGTATATAACATGAAGCATTCTGAGTTTACATTTAAGGAAGGACCTGTATTCTCTAACATGGTACTCATCGATGAGATCAATCGTGCGCCTGCTAAAACACAGGCTGCGCTTTTTGAAGTAATGGAAGAATTTCAAGTCACGGTTGATGGAACTACCCATCCAATGGATTTTCCTTTCTTTGTAATTGCTACTCAAAATCCTATTGAGCAAGAAGGAACTTATAAATTACCTGAAGCTCAATTAGATCGTTTTTTATTTAAAATAATTGTTCAGTATCCAAACCTTGAAGAAGAAAAGTCTATTCTCTATCGCTTCCGTCAGGATTTTAAACAAACCGTTCAAGAGGAGGTAAAAGCAGTTTGTAGCAAAGCAGATATGAAGGAATGTCAGCAATTAGTAGAGAAGGTGCATATCAAGGATGAACTACTCGATTATATTGCAGGCATCATCCACGGCACCCGAAATAATGGAGATTTATTTTTAGGGGCTTCACCTCGTGCTTCGTTAGCAATTCTAAAATCTGCCAAAGCCATCGCGGCCATGAATGGTAGAGATTTTGTTACGCCAGACGATATTCAATATGTAGCATATCCAGTTTTAAACCATCGAGTTATCTTAACACCAGAACGAGAAATGGAAGGTTATGACCAAGAGTTTGTTGTGAATGATATTGTAAAAAAGATTGAAGTTCCGAGATAAATCGGTTCTGAGATTGTTTAATAATAATTTTTCGCACATGAAACTTTGGAATAATATTTTTTTAACGAATCGTTTTTTTATTTGCTTCACAATAATCGCTGGATTATTTGCGGCTAGT
>JALZUU010000123.1 GCA_023300665.1 Saprospiraceae bacterium
TGAGCCTCATAGCCTAGCTATGGGGCGAAAAATAGACGAAATATAAGCATAAAAGACTGTTTATAAAGCCGATTTATTAAAGGGTAAAAAGTCTACTCTTCTTCCAAACGTTTCATGAAATCAGGAAGCTGGCGGAGAGCAGCCAACTTTTTATGATGTTGTCGTAGAGGTTCGGCAGGAATTCCAAAATAAGTTTTTCCACCAGGAAGAGATTTAGAAACACCTGATTTAGCGGCAATAACAGCACCGCGCCCGATAGTAACATTCTGTGCAATTCCAACTTGACCATAACAAACTACATCATTCTCCAAGATCGTTTTTCCACCAATTCCAACCTGAGCAGCCAATAGACAATTTTCACCAATGACAGCACCGTGTCCAATATGAACTTGTCCGTCGAGTTTACTTCCTTGTCCGATAACGGTATCACCCGATACCCCTCGACAGATGGTACAAGCCGGACCAATATCTACGCGATCTTCGATCAATATCCGACCACCTGTTTGCCATTTTTTATAATGATCTAATTTCTTTTTAAAATAAAAAGCTTCCGCTCCAATGACGGTTCCTGATTGAATATTGACATGACTGCCAATAATGGTTGGACCTTTGATGGTTACATTGGCTTGAATATAGGAATAAGCGCCGATGGTTACTTGTGGTCCGATAATAACATTGGGTTCGATAATAGCGGAAGGATGAACGTGCGCCGTCGGATCAATAGTGGTAGAAAGATGCCGGGTCGGTGCGTATTTTTTTACTAGTTTATTATAAACTTCAAAAGGTTGATCACAGACCAAGATCGCTTTTTCTGTCGGACAATCTACTGCTTCATTTAAAATAATAATAGTCGCAGCGGAATCGAGTGATTTTTTAAAATACTTGGGATGATCCGAAAAAGTGATATCACCAGCTTGTACTTTATGGATCTCGTTGATTCCGGTCGCTAAAAGTTTAGTATCACCGAGTAGCGTAGCGCCATATTGTTGGGCGAGTTCGATAACGGGAATAGGCACGGGAAATTTCATCTTACAAGTAATGTGTTTTATTCGTTGACCAAGATACGATATTAATTGCTTTTAGCTTCTATGCTAGAAAAGGTTGGTACCAAAAACTTCGAAAAAAGGATCTCTTTCCATAATAGTATAAAAAAACAAGCCACCGATCCAGCCGTGGTAAATTCCCATCACCAAAAGATTTCTTTCCTTAAAATATAAACTGACATAAACGATCGCAAGTAGAAAAGTAGCAGCGACCAATATGAGGAAAGGAAAATGTACAATAGCGAATAAGGTGGCGGCGATTAATACAACTCCTGCTGTTGGTAAATTTATCTGATCGCCATCTTTAAGGTTTCTAGCAAAAATCCCAATCATGATAAATTGCTGAATGATCCCCCAGATCGGATAAATCAATAAAATGGGAATAATATTAATATTTAAAATGTTGGTGCCGAGTTTATTTCCAACAAAATAAAAGGTAATTGACAAAATTACTGCTATCGGTAATAACTCTAAAAATGTTTTTTTAAAATTATCAAAGTTTAACCCCCAGTAATTTAATATTTGTGGAATCTCTTTTTTGCGAAGAAAAATATAAACCATCCAAAAAATACAAGCCGACGAAATATAAAGAAATCTAAGATCGAGGAACTCTACAAAGAGAAATCTACCCAAACCGGTAAGGAGTACTGCTGCGATTTCAAAATTCCGACGAGCATTAGAAATAGTTATTTTTTCGTTCAAAGCTATAATTTTAAAGGGTAACAACATACTACTGGACATTTGCGGGCTTGTGGCTACTCTCCGGCGGGACTGCCGGAGCTGGGAGGCAGCAAATGGAAGAAATGTCCAGTAGTATGGGGTAACAAGTTTAATAGTCTAGTGCGCCTCCAACCAGTTTTTTCCCGTATCCATTCCTACTAAAATAGGCACTTTAAGTTGAGGCATCGCATTTTTCATTAAATCCTCAATGATGGGTGATACCTTTTCTAATTCCTCTTTTGGAACGTCAAAAACCAATTCATCATGTACTTGCATAATCATTTTGGTTTTAAAATTTCCTTCCTTCAAGGCACGATGGATATTAATCATAGCAACTTTTATCATATCGGCTGCCGTTCCTTGAATAGGAGTATTGATGGCTACCCGTTCGGAGTTACTACGCTCTAACCCATTACGAGCGTTGATATCTCGAAGATATCGACGACGGCCCATGAGCGTGAGTACGTATCCATGTTCACGTGCGAACTCCACGGTTTCGGTCATATACTTTTTTAAGCCTTTATATTGCTCAAAATAATTTTCGATCAATTTGCTAGCTTCTTTACGACTGATTCCAAGTTGCTTAGATAAGTTGGTAGCACCAGCACCATAAATGATGGCAAAGTTAACCGTCTTAGCAGCTCGTCTTTCGTCAGAAGTAACCTCGTCTAGTTTTTTATCATATACTCCAGCCGCGGTCGCTTGATGAATATCGTGTCCATTAAGAAAAGCATCGAGCATCGCTTCATCTTGACTAATTTCGGCGATTAACCTTAATTCAATTTGAGAATAATCTGCGGCTAGTAAGACGTGATTTTCATCTCTAGGCTCAAAAGCTTTACGAATTTTTCGTCCTGCTTCATCACGAATAGGAATGTTTTGTAAATTTGGATTATCCGAACTAAGACGTCCTGTAGCTGCTCGGGCTTGATTAAAAGAACTATGAATTCGACCCGTCTTTGGATTGATCAATCTAGGTAAAGCATCAACATAAGTTGATTTGAGTTTGGCTAATTTTCGGTAGTCCAAAATCATACGAGGGATATCAAATTTTTCCGCTAGTTCTGATAGTTTTTGTTCATTTGTAGAGTACTGTCCTGACGCTGTTTTTTTCCAGCGATAAGGTAAGTTTAGCTTATCAAATAAAACTTCCCCTACTTGTTTTGGTGAGGCAATATTAAAATTGACACCGGCTTCTTCATAAATCTTTTTTTCCTCTGTACTAATATATTCTGCAAGCTCTACAGAGTATTTATTTAAAAAATCTGCATTGACTCGAACACCTTCAAATTCTATATCAGCCAGCACTTTAATTAACGGAATCTCCAATTCGTTATAAAGCTTATCTGCTTCGATTTCTTTTAGTTGTTTTTGCAAAGGTGCTTTTAACCGTAAGGTAATATCTGCATCTTCAGCAGCGTAGTCTGTCACCTTTTCTACTGGGATATCGCGCATAGATAGCTGATTTTTTCCCCGTTTTCCGATGAGTGATTCAATCGGAACCATTTTATATTTTAGATAAGTCTCGGCGAGATAATCTAGCTTATGGCGATGATCTGGTTCGCAAAGATAATGTGCGATCATGGTATCAAAAAGTGGAGCATTGATTTCCACATCATACCATTTCATCATCAAGATATCGAATTTAAGATTTTGTCCTACGATTTCAATTTTATCGTTTTCTAGAACAGCTTTAAATTCGGCCGCTATTTTTATTCCTTCTTCTCGGTCAGATGGAATAGGAACATAATATCCTGTTTCTGATTTGGCAGAAAAAGCCATTCCGACGAGTTCTGCTACGTTGGGATCGACACCAGTTGTTTCGGTATCAAAGCAAATAACTTTTTCTTTTAGTAAATCAGCGATTAATTTTTTACGAGCTTTTGGAGTATCGACGAGGATATATTTTTGATTTGAATTTTCTAGATTATTTTCTGCGACAGAATGTTCTGAAATTTGGGCAGAAAAATTGGTGCGGCCTGAGTGTCCTACTGGATTCCCAAATAAATCTTTTTGCACGTTATCAGATTTACTCGCTTCAATATCTTCCGGTTTGCTGCTATGGCCTAGGATAGAATTAGAAATACCTCTGAATTCTAATTCTTTAAAAACAGCAGAAAGTGCTTCTCGATCAAAGGGGACAATTTTATAATCTTCGGCATCAAATTGGATGTCGACATCGATATTGATGGTCGCTAATTTTTTTGATAATAAGCCTTGCTCTGCAAATTCGATTACCTTTTCTTTTTGCTTTCCTTTTAGTTTATCGGCGTTTTCAATTAACCCTTCGACGGAATCATATAGTTTTAATAGTTTGACGGCGGTCTTGGCACCGATACCAGGAATTCCAGGAATATTATCAACGGCATCTCCTTGTAGTCCCAAGATGTCAATTACCTGATCTACTCTAGCAATATCCCATTTTTTTAGAATTTCGGGAACGCCCATAACTTCTACTTCCCCCCCTTTTCTACCAGGTTTATAAAAGTAAATATTATCAGAAACCAATTGAGCATAATCCTTATCGGAAGTCATCATGTAGGTAGTGAACCCTTCTTTTTCTGCCTGTTTAGCAATCGTTCCAATGACATCATCCGCTTCAAAACCTTCTTTTGTAATGATGGGAATTTTAAAGGCGTTGAGTATTTGATGAATATAGGGAAAAGCTAAGGAAATATCTTCCGGTTGTGCATCTCGATTGGCTTTATATTCAGGATACATTTCGTTACGAAAAGTAGGACCACTTAAATCGAAAGCTACTGCAAGATGCGTAGGGCTTTGATTTTTTATTACATCCCAAATCAGGCGAGTAAAACCAGAGATAGCGGAAACATTTAGACCTTTAGAATTGATCAGTGGACGCTGAATAAAAGCAAAATGGGCACGATAGACTAGCGCATGGCCGTCCAGTAAAAAGAGTTTTTTCATGGTTGTTAATTGAGGTGGGAAATTAAGCAAAATTTAAATAAAAAAAGCCCACCTAAGCTATAAGCTAAGATGGACTTTTTAATTATTATTTTACAAACCCCAAATGGGCAGTTAAATATTTTATACTTAGAGTGTATAAGTCAAACCAATCGTGTAGAAGGTCTGTAAGTCTTCAAATTCAAATTCCGCATCACGGATACCAAAAGTAAGACCAACACCGATTCCTTTCCAAACTTGGAAAGAGAAAGTATTTAACCAAGTGTATTCGAATAATCCAGCCATACGAGTTGGATTA
>JALZUU010000124.1 GCA_023300665.1 Saprospiraceae bacterium
TTCAACAATTCAACAATTCAACAATTCAACAATTCAACAATTCAACAATTACAAAACAATTTTATCCAACATCATTCCAGCCACTGCGGCTGTTAAGAAGCAAGCAACCGTACCTCCAATTAAAGCTTTAATCCCAAGCTCGGTAAGGTTAGGACGTTGTTCAGGGCTAATTGCGCTGATTCCACCAATTTGAATTCCAATAGAACTAAAATTAGCAAAACCACAAAGTGCATAAGTGGCAATCACGATAGATTTATCGGACAATTGAGTTCTTATGATACTCAAATCGACGTAAGCAAACACTTCGTTGACTGCTGTTTTTTTACCTAATAAGGATCCTACTAAAATTAAGTCTTCAGAAGGCGTACCAAGTAACCAAGCAATGGGCGAAAAAATAAGCCCTAAAATAGATTCCAAATTAAAGGTGGCAAAGCGGCCGTCTGTAAAGGTATTGACGAATCCATTCAGTCCAGTGAAGCCACCGAACCAACCTAAGATGGCATTGACAAAAGCGACTAATGAAATAAATACAAGTAGCATTGCTCCGACATTAACCGCCAATTTGACGCCATCAGAAGTTCCAATGGAAATAGCATCTAGTAAATTATTACCAAGTCTTTCTTTTGGGATTACTACAGAGCGATCGACTTCCTCCGTTTCAGGATATAAGATTTTTGCAGCAACAATAGCCGCTGGAGCAGAGATAATCGAAGCGGTCAAAAAGTGTAAGGCATATTCAGGTCCGAGCAAAGAGACACAAAGGGCGAAAATACCTCCAGCAATAGTAGCCATTCCACCCGTCATCAAACACATAATTTCGGATTTAGTCATCTTGTCGAGATAAGGTTTGATCACTAAAGGCGCTTCCGTTTGCCCAATAAAAACATTGGCTGCCGCTGCTAGACTTTCTGCTCCAGAGAGTCGCATGACTTTACTCATTCCTTTGGCAAAAACATAGATGATCTTTTGTAAAATGCCGAGATAATAGAGAATCGAAGTAAAAGCGGCAAAGAAGACGATGGTCGGTAATACCTTAAAGGCAAACATGTAACCGAGCTTAAATATCTGCATTTTTGTATCTGGAGTAACCGGGACTTTTGTGCCTGGAGGAGCCGCGCCGTTTACTTCGTTGACGAGCCATACGCCAGATTCAGGCCAAGCACCAAATAAAAAGGCTGCACCTTCATCGGCAAAACCAAGGAGTGCTACAAAGCCATCTGAAACTGATTTAAAGCCATCGTAAATAAATTCCACTTTAAGAATCAAAAGTGCCAATATTATTTGTAGCGCAATGCCGGAAAGTACGAGTTTCCAGTCGATTGCTTTTCGGTTTGCGCTGAAAGCGTAGCAAATGGCAAGCATGGAGATTATTCCAATCAGTCCTCGGACAATATCTGTCAGTATATCCATAGTTATGTTAATTGTACAGTTGTTTGTTGATAACCTTAGTGAATCTATTTTTCTTGCTAAAGATCGTTTAAAGAATTAATCTTTTAAACACTCAGCGTATTTAAGGTGTAAAGTAAGGAATGTCTTTGAATTAATACTAAAACTAATGGCCAAATATTTTTAGCTTTGTAGATTTAAAAGTGTTAAGAAACACCATAATTAAATAATCAATCGTTTAAAGTCTATCTTCAATAAGATAGGGATAAGAACGATTTAAAGCGTGTACGCTCAAAAATAATGAAAGAAAAACCCTATTTGATTGGAATTGCCGGTGGATCCGGCTCTGGTAAAACGACTTTGATTCGTGAACTAAAAGAAGCATTTTCTAAAAAAGAGATTTGTGTAATCTCTTTGGATGACTATTATCATCCGAAAGAAAAGCAGAAAGTAGACGCCAAAGGTATTGTCAATTTTGACTTGCCAGGAGCGATTAATAAAAAAGAATTTTTAGCAGATTTAAAATTATTGATCGCTGGTAAATCCTGTGAAAGATTAGAATATACTTTTAATAATAAAAAAGCGAAGCCAAAGAAAATTATCTTGCGACCAGCTCCTGTTATTATCGTAGAAGGACTTTATATTTTTCATTATAAAAAAATTAATGCATTACTTGACCTTCGAGTTTTTGTTCATGCTAAAGAAAATGTAAAATTAATTCGACGAATTATCAGAGATAAGACAGAGCGAAATTATCCGCTGGAAGATGTATTATATCGATACGAACACCATGTGTTGCCAAGTTTTGAAAAACATATCGAACCTTATCGAGAATCTGCGGACTTGGTGATTAATAATAATAAAAATTACCACGAAGCATTTAAAATGTTAAAGATTTTTATTGGAAATAAGATTTAAACAGCTTCATAGTAAAACCTTTTTGTTGGTTGGCTAACCAGCAAAACTAATTTTCTCTTTTTATTTAAATTCAAATCATTGTTGGAAAATACCGAACCATTCTAAAAATAAAGCATGATCAAACGCCTCCTTTTTTGTAGTTTTTTTCTATTAGGATTTATGCTTGTCGCTCAAGCGCAATTACAAAAAGGGAGTTGGATGGTCAATGGAGAATTGCGACAAGAAAATTTTTCATTCCCTAATGCTCCTTCGGAAACTTTAAACAGATTTAATTTACGAATTGCACCAGAGTTGTCTTACATGGTCACCAATCATTTGATGTTGGGTGGGAAGTTGAGTATTGAATTGGGTGGGAATCGAGAACGAAGATTAGCACCGGTGAGGCAAGGATTACTCATCCGACATTATTTCAAAGAGTTTGATGATTTGTATTTTTTTTATGGTGGAGAATTAGAATTTGCCAAGTTTACGTTTACCCAAACCGGAGGGCCTAGTAGAACTATTCGAACTCGTTCTGGTTTTTTACAAGGAGGTGTTCAAGCATTTTTGCAGGAAGCAATTGGCTTAGAGTTTTTGTTTAATTATCAAATGATTTTTTGGCAAAAATCTGCCATACAAAGTCAGGCCTTAATACGTGGTGGTTCATTAGAATTAGAAGGACGATTACAGTTTTTCATTCATCCGAAAAATAAAACAAAGTTAGTGGATACTGACTATCGTTTTTATCCTGGCAATTGGTTGATCGGAGGAAATTTTCGGTTAGGAGGAAATGACTTTATCCGGCCTGAGGTTCATCGATTTTGGGGAAGTGGTTGGACGACAGGGCTACGATTAGAAGCAGCATTAAATTTAGACTTTGAAATAGGAAGTCTTGGCTTTACTCCTTTAATTCGAAAATATTTTCGACCAGAAAAAAAAGGAAAACCATGGCTACAAGTTGGAGCAGGTATTCGTGGCGATTATCTAAGAGAACGTAATCGAGCAACGGATGAAGTTTGGTGGACGACGATTTCTCGTGATCTTACTTTAGAAGGGACAGTCGGTTGGTCTAATTTTATCTCTCCAAATTTTACCCTTGATTTTTTTATTAGTCGAGAATATTTAAAAACTTTTAGAAAAGAAGGAGATACGAGCGAACAGAATTTATTCTCGATAGGACTATTGCTTAATGGATTGCTTAAATAGTTGATCGGTTAATTAGTTAATTAGTGTTGTTTTCGAACAACACTAATTAACTAATTAACCAATCTACTGTTTTATTGTTTTACAAATCCTTTCGTCCACTGCAATCCATCTTGCCGCACTTGAATCCAATACTTACCAGCCGGTAAATCTTCTGCATAAATATATTGCTCACCTTGGTTGATGGCTCCTTTTTTCAATGCTTGTCCACTTAAACCGAAAATTTGGTAATCTGCTTTTTTATCTAGTTCAGAATTAATAATTAATTCAGAAGTA
>JALZUU010000125.1 GCA_023300665.1 Saprospiraceae bacterium
TAAGTTAAAATAATAGATGTTGAAAAATTAAAAAGAACAATAGATTCGGAACAAAATTTGTATTCTAATCCACAGATACCATCCTCATTAAGCACTAACAATGCTTACACTTCTCCTACCATAAGAAAAATATTCTTGAATAAAAGACAAAACCTTTTTTCTTAATTTTCGTAAAATATTACTGAAACTGTATTAGATCTCTCATGCTACTGGACTTTTCAGGGCTGATGTTACCTCCCTTAGAGGCTGAGAGGTGCGAAATGGCAAAACGTCCAGTAGTATATAAATCTCTTTGAAAAAATAGATAAAGAATTGACTATCAGACTGATATTAACTAGTACTTAGATGTCTAGATGAAGTAGAGGTGTTAAATCTTCCAACCAGATGACCTTGGTAAATCATGTCTTACAACAAGAGATATCCTTTTTCATTAAAATTTAAAATTGAAGTAAAATGCAAAAAGACAACAATGTTAAAGATAAATTATCTGTTCAAAAACCTCAAATTGAAGCGCGGACTTATCAGGAAGATAGTACACCTGAAGAAATTGCTATGTTGAAGGAGCGAGTATATATGTATGATGAAAACATCATTTTTTATGATGAAATTCCAGTTGTTTGCCCTTTTAACATCAACTTATTTTTTCAAAAGGCTGAAGATTTAGCAGATGAACTAGATCAACCTGGACTTATCATTGATGTTTCTGGGGTGACACATCCAAATGCTGAAACCCGTAAAGTAATCAATAAGCGATTTAAAATGATTTGCGATAAAGTTTCCCATGTTGCTTTTGTTACGGGTAAAAATGTTTTGATGAATACCACCATTAGATTTGTAATGTTTGGTACAGATTTAAAATCTTTTAGCGTACACAAAAATAGTGTAGAAGCAGTGGCTAAAATAAAAGAAAAGCTAAATGGAAAGTAAGATTAAAGAAAAATTCCTATCCGAGGTATTTGAACATATACTTGGGATTTCAAAAGGAGTTTGTAATATCGATGATGAGATGATCATCAATGGAGGTTCAGAGATCGAGCAGCAAGTCTTGCAAGGCTTGAGCTATTTACATGCTGATTTAGAATTAAATAAAAAAGAACTTCGAAAAGCAGTAGAGAATGAATTTCGACTTAAATCCTTAGAAGAAAAAAATAAACAACTTGAGCAGTTTAATTATGTTGCTTCTCATGATTTACAAGAACCATTGAGAACGATTACAAATTTTTCTCAATTATTAAAAAAAGACTATGGAGATAATCTAGATGATATTGGCAATAAATATTTAGACTTTGTTGTCCAATCTTCAGAACGGATGAGTGAGCTTATCTTAGGGTTATTGAATTTTTCTAGACTAGGAAATGGTAGTGTTTTAGAACTGGTTAATTTCCAAAATTTAACCCAAAATATTCAAGCCGACTTACAAGCAAGTATTGCAGAAAAAAATGCAACGATTCAAATCCAAAAGTTACCAAATCTATGGGGTTATAAACTAGAGCTTCGACAATTAATTCAAAATCTAATTTCCAATGCCTTAAAATTTAATAAAGAAGATAAAGATGTGCTCATTGAAATCTCTTGCAGAAAAATAGATGGTGAACATATCTTTCGTATTCGTGATAATGGAATTGGGATTCCAAAAAAACATCAAGACAAGATTTTTATTTTATTTCAAAAATTACATCATAAGTCAGTCTTCGAAGGAACCGGGATCGGTTTGGCCAATTGTCAAAAAATTGTAGAACTACATAAAGGGAATATTTGGGTAGAATCCGTGGTAGGAGAAGGAAGCTCTTTCTTTTTCTCTATTCCTAATTTAAAAAACAACTAAACCAAAATGACCAGCAAGTTTAAATTTATTATGCTTATTGATGATGATATACCAACTAATTATTTATCGGAGTTGGTGATTATGCAATCAGATTCTTGTGAAAAAGTACAATCTTTTATTAATGCAGAAAATGCATTAGATTTTTTACAGGATAATATTCAAACCAAAGAACTTCCAGATCTTATTCTCTTGGACATAAACATGCCTGGAATGAATGGTTGGGAATTTTTAGAGGTATATAAAAATATCAAATTTCTTGAAGAAAATACCCCAATCATTTGTATGATAACGACCAGCTTAAATCCTGATGATGAACGCAAAGCTTCTAAAATTGAGGTTTTATCTGGATTCTTTTTAAAACCTTTTTCATTAGAAATACTTCAAGGAATCCAAGATTCACTTCGTGCTAAATTTCTAAATCAGTATAAGGGGAATAATCAAAATATTAAACTTTAATATAACTTAAAAATAAGTATATTGCCTTCTCATTCAAACTTAAATGATGATTTTTAGATTTTAAGTTGTCCTTTTATTATATTTTTTTGTACTTTTGCCCTCTCTCCCCAGGATTATTTGATCTTTCATCAAACCATCTTTAAAGGTATGTTTTTTGATATACTAACCTTGAATTTAGTATTTTATATACCTCTTTCTCTCTCTTACCAATAGATGATAATTAAATATAAATATTTTATTTATATGTAGGAGGATAAATTTGCCCTCGATTTGTGAATTTATTCAAGGCATCTGCTATTACAGCATTGTTAATTTACAACATTTAATACTTATTGGAAGCCTCTGCCAGGCCTAACTGATGCTGAAGCATAGTCAAAGACCTGATGGAGAAAATCTAAGTAAAGACCATGCTCCAGTTTTTGAAATGGATAGTTCAACTAACCAAAATGGGCTTTATCTACTTTACATCAAAGGTGAAAATCGCCGAGCAGTAGTGGAGAGAATTTCTTTGATAAAAAGTTATTCTAAAACAACTTCTAAAGTTTATGAATAAAAAAAAAGATCATGACAAAAAATATAAAAATAACATTGCTCTATGTCGTTATGCTTGTTTGTTCAATCAATATTGTTCATGCTCAATGTCAAATTTCATCCTCGGGAAACACTATCTCAGGTTTAATAAAAAGCAACTGGGGACAAAGCTTTGTACCTAATTGTGGTGGCTTTATCAA
>JALZUU010000126.1 GCA_023300665.1 Saprospiraceae bacterium
ATCGACACCGTAGCTTTGGCTACGAATCTCAAAATTTGCATCGTTCTGATAACCAAGCACTTATCTTCGTCTCTTTTGAGAAACTCTAAACAGCTTCAAAAAATTCAAAAAAATAAAAAACTAATCTCTAACCTTAATACCCAGTCAACACCAACGGCTTCACCGCCATACCCTGCTCTGTCTCCACCATCAGCAAATATGTTCCTGCCGACGCTGTCGAGATATCTACATCCACTAAAATTTCACGGCCCAATTCCTTTGTAGAAAAGATCGTCTTTCCACTCAGGTCTACGATTTTTAAATCAACAGATGCTGCGTTTTCAAAAACTAAGTCTACTTTAAAAATTCCACTGGAAGGATTTGGAAAAACGCGAAAGGAAGTTAAGTATTCTGGCAATTCCGTTGCAGTCGGAAAATCTATAAAAAAGCTCGTTTCGCTGGTACATCCATTCGCATCTGTGATCGTAACGGTATAATCACCACGTGTCAAATTTTCAACAAAAATCCCCGTCGAACCATTACTCCATTGATAAGTATAAGGTGCTTGACCACCAAAGACATTGGCAATCGCCGTTCCCGTATTCGTTTGCGTACCCGTAGTAATTATGTCAGTAGTAATTGATCCAGAGCTACCAATAGTAATTGATCCAATCAGATTACAATCGGTCGCATCCACAATTTCAAAAACATAATCTCCTACTGGCAAATTCTCTAGTGAGAGACCTGTTTCTCCATTCGACCAATTGACTTCATAAGGTGGCGTTCCTGAAAGTATTTCTAGCACCACACTTCCGTCTTCTTCATTTTCACAACTAACATTCTCTAATTCAAAATCAAAATTGATCGGAGTGCCTGCATCAATATTCGTAGTCGCCGTCTGCGTACATCCAGCAACATCTGTGATGGTCAAAGAATAAGTTCCCGATGGCACGGTTGATAGATCAGACGTCACCGCTCCTGTATTCCACAAATAAGTAAATCCTCCTGATCCACCTGCTACTTCGGTCGCAATAAAACCTTGTCCAGAACAAGCACCTGTTGTTTGAAAATTAACTATTATTTCTGGCGCTACTATTAAATTGACTTGGTGGATACTATCACAACCTTGGTAACTAGACAAATTTAAATCTACCTGATCATTTTCGGTATACACTACTCCATTAAACATTTCACCAGAACAAAGATTGATCGTTTCAGTTGTCATTGGAATTTCTAGATCAGCAATCGTAAAGTTTGTGGTTCCAGTACATGCTGCTTCATCTGTTACCGTCACTGAATAATTACCTGGTGTATTGATGGTAATGGTAGTTTGGGTGCCACCCGTTGACCATTCATAATCCGTATAAGCGTTAATTAATCCGAGTAAAATGGGTTGCCCTTCTGAACAAACTTCCGTTGCTCCAGTTCCTTGAATTTGTAGATTTGTTCCAGCGCCTACGGTATAGTTGGCAATTCCAGTACATCCTCCATCATTGGTAACGGTTACGGAATATATACCCGGTTCAGAAATTGGTAATTCCGTTCCACTAGAATTATCACTCCATTCATATGCTGTATAATTATTGGATAGGGTCAAACTTCCTGTTCCACCTATACAAATAGCCGTAGGACCAGAGATCATTGGAATAACTTCTTCTTCCGCTTCCACCATTACACTGGTTGTTATCACACAATTATTATCATCGACTACACTAACATTATACACGCCAGAAGTCGCTACTACGATGGTTTCCATACTACCTCCATTTGACCAACTATAATTATCAAAACCAGGAGTGGCCGCCAAACCCGTAACTTCTCCATCACAAATACTTAGACTACCGATTATTTGTAAATCTACCGTTGGGAAACCACCGACCTCAAAACTTGCTACGCCAAAACATCCCGTATCGTCGGTCACCGTTAACCCATAAGTGCCAGGGCCAGTGGCGATCAAACTAACTCCATCACTTCCATCAGACCATAAATAAGAAGTAAATCCTTCCTCT
Organism: Saprospiraceae bacterium; assembly: GCA_023300665.1. GTDB lineage: Bacteria > Bacteroidota > Bacteroidia > Chitinophagales > Saprospiraceae > JALZUU01. Next base: position 1,989 of record JALZUU010000126.1, read on the forward strand.
GCATTTAGATTAAAATCAGTACCTGCACATATTTCAGTAGGACCAGTAATCGTCGGTGTAGCACCACAGTTAACATCTAAAAAATTGGCAATAATGGTATCTCCTGTTTCTAAACTCATATTGATTGCGATCTGTGTTTCGCTGGGACCAAAAGTATTATTGGCAACTTCCCAATGAGAAAAGGCAAAATTATTTTCAGGTAATGCGGTAAAATTTAAATCTATTCCACCAAAATAGGAAGCCGTCCAAGGGTAGTTCGTACCGATGGCACTATTCATTTGGACACGACCACCAGCGGGTGGAAAAACATCTACTAAAAGATCATAAGGCCCCGTAAGTCCTTCGTCTTCATAACAATCTGCTACTTGATCTACGACTACAATACATTTATTTTGGATTTGTGATCTAAGTGAATCTAGATTTTCATACCAATCATCTAAGTTTCCATTCCAGCGAGCTACTTGTCGAGGCATCTCTGGTTCTATTTCAGCAATCATCTCATCCAACAATCCTAGCATGTTTTCACAACTAAAAGTCGTAGCCGCCAAATCCGCATAGCGACTGGCATATTGTTGAAAGAATTCTTCATTTTCAAATAAAGCAACCAACATTTCAATATGACCAATATTGGGATCATCCACCTCTCCAAACACCCCTTCTACATCACAAGGATCACTCTGCCAAGTGACATCCGGAAGGCCCGTAAAATTTTGTCCTAGGCCAAAAATATTATCCATATCCCAAAGGCAATAACGCCAGCCAGTTCCTTCTCCTTTTTGACCACGCCACCATTTTGTATTCCAATTAAGCCAATCCGTATTGACCACAAATGTATTTAGAATAACATAATCAATCAGACTACTTACATCCAATCTTTCGGTAACAAAATCATAATTACTTGGAACAGATAGATCGTTTTGAATCATAAAATTATAGAGTATTTCCCAGTCGTCGTTTGAACCATAGCGTGCGTCTAGTCCACCCCAATATTCCAGCATATCGACCCAACTCTCTCCTTGATCGTAATAATATTTAGTATAATCAGAATCAATCCGTTCTCGCATTTCATAGACGCCCCAATATTCTCCGTTAACGTAGAGAACGCAACGGCGATACCGACGTTCGTCCAAGTTAAGATCGTTTCGATCAGAAAGTTCTTGAACATAAGCATCTCGTAAATGACAAGAAGGTCGATTCCATTGCTCAGCAGCTCTAGGAAAGTTATCAGAAGCACTGGCTTTTAAAATAAATACGTCAAAATCTGTTCGATCTGAAGTTGGGAAAAGTTGATGATCAATTTTATGTGCATAACCATAATCATCTTCCACGTAAAATCGGATACCTCGTTGCGTTAGATTCCAAGAATCATTTCCATGAGAACGAAAATGTCCAAGCATATCAAAAGCACGATTTCCATCTTCAAAATATTCCGTATGGGTAATATAATCTCGGTCAAAATCATTTCCACTCAAAAGTGTAGATACTCGTTCGGAAGAAACAGAAATTACTGGTAAAGAATGGGTTTCATTAATAAAATAGGTGTTTACAATGGTAAAACTTGCCGCGTGCGTATTTACGGTAGGAAAAGCTTTGGCTTTTACCACAGTTGTATTACTAATTATGATAGGGCCAGTATAAATAGTGCTATTATTATCGGGCTCATCTCCATCAAGGGTATAACGAATTTGGGCATCTGGTCCAACTAGTAAATCCAAAGTTATAGGCCCATTATAAAATCCAGCTGACTCAGAAAAAATAGGTGCATCTGTATATTCTGTTCTAAAATTTTGATTGGATTGATTTGGTGAAGGTTGCGTGGTCACTCCCCAAGTTGGTGCTCCATCCA
>JALZUU010000127.1 GCA_023300665.1 Saprospiraceae bacterium
AACGTAGAAAAAGTAATCTACGAAATGGAACGAACGACTACCGAATTTATGGATCTTCTTCAAGAACCAATGGAGTAAAATAATAGCTGTTGGCTATTAGCCGTTAGTTATTGGCTGTGTTTTATCGTATCAGCCCCTAAATAACCTCCATAAAACTCAATCATGGGATTAAAAAAAAGATCAAAAGTAAGTGCTGAGTTTAGTATGTCTTCCTTGACGGATATCATCTTTTTATTGTTGATATTCTTTATGTTGACGGCAAACTTTGTTCGAGTAGATAATTTAGAATTACCAAAGTCAGATTCTAAAACGGTTGCTCCTACTGACGTTGCTGTGGCGATTCAGAAAGATGGAAAGTTTTTATTAAATGGAAACGAGATTCCATTAAGTGGACTAAGAGGTGGTATCAAACGAGCGCTTCAAGAATCTGATAATCGGAATAATGCCACGCTAACAATCGTAGCTGAAGTGGGCGTTCCTACTCGTAAAGTACACGAATTGATGAAGATTGCCAGTGAATTAAAGTTAAAGGCCATCCTCGCAACACAACCCAGATCTTAACCAAAACCTCAAAAATTATTTCAATCAGGTAACCACCAGCTCATGGGATTAAAAAGAAAAGCAAAAGTCAGCGCCGAATTTAGTATGTCTTCTCTGACGGATATTATCTTCCTATTGCTAATATTTTTTATGCTAACTTCTAGTTTAGTGGCACCCAACGCCCTAAACCTAAAACTACCTGGTAGTAGCTCAACTCCTAGTACTTCTAATGAAATAATTCCAGATGTAACCATTACTCGTTCAGGGAAATATGAACTAGATGGAAAACGACTCAGTGCTGGAAATCTTGAAAAAAGTTTACGTAGCAAAAAAAGAAGTGCAAAAGGTAAACTCGATATTACCATTTCTCCCGATCCTGATTCACCAGTAGAAAATCTGGTAGAAATAATGGACATGGCTATGCGTCTTCAAATCAACGCCATCATGGCCATGGAAAAATAAAATTCCTCCTTTTTTAAGATTTTCCATTCTAATTGTTATCTTAGAGCATTAATATCCTTTTTTTATAGGGATATTGGACTTTGATTTTTGTTAAATACAAGAATCTGCTTTGAGAAAACATATGATCAACTGGAGAGAATATCCCTTTGTGCGCTTGCTGTTGCCCTTGATATTGGGTATCCTATTTTCCTTTCTTTGGACGGTGGCCTTACCATTTTATGTCTTTATCTTCTTATTTCCTCCATTGGTTGGTCTTACTTATTTAAGAGGAAAATATAAATACCGTACTATTTACGGTTTCTTAGTTACACTTTTTTTATTTTGTTTAGGACATTTTTTAGGGTATCATGCAGACGAGTCACGGCGTGCAGATCATTATCATCATTTTCTAAATAAAAACGAAGCACAAGTGATGATTGCTACCATAACGGATATCCGATCTACTCCTAAATCTTACCGAATAGAGTTGAATGTAAATACGATCAGTGGAGTAGAAGAAGATCAATCTGTTTCGGGGAAATTACTTGGTTATGTGGAACAAAATAGCGCGGCAAGTACACTAAGATATGGAGATCAAATTTACCTTTCAGCTAAGATCAATCCAATAGCCGCTCCTTCTAATCCAGAAGAATTTGACCAGAGAAAATTTTTGAGTAATCGGAATTTGCATTATCAAACTTATGTAAAAGCAAGTGAATGGAAACTACTAGCTCGTGACCAAGGAAATACTTTAATTGCCTTTTCTATTCGTACCCGTGATCAATTATTTTCCATTTTAGAAAACCAGCTATCTACGATGAATGAGCTTGCTGTAGGCGCAGCTTTGATTCTTGGAAAAAAAGATTTATTAGAATCAGGAACTAAGATAGCGTATGCGAATACTGGAGCAATGCATGTGCTTGCTGTTTCCGGATTACACGTTGGATTAATCTATCTAGGGATGTCATTTTTTCTAGGATTATTGCCTTTTAAATCTAGTATTTGGGTTTGGGTAAAAACTTGGATGATGGTAGCAGGTGTTTGGTTTTTTGCTTTATTGACGGGAGGTTCTCCTTCTGTTTTACGAGCAGCTACGATGTTTAGTTTTATTATTGTTGGACAAGCAATGCGACATTATCCCAGTATTTATAACACGTTGGCTGTATCTGCTTTTTTTATTCTGTGTATTCAACCTTATATGCTTTTTGAAGTTGGATTTCAGTTGTCTTATTTGGCAGTAACAGGGATTGTTTATTTTCAAGAAAAGATATATTCTCAATTGTATATTGGCAATAAATTGGGGGATTATATTTGGAAATTAACATCGATAGCTATCGCAGCACAGTTGGTGACCATTCCGATTAGTTTGTATTATTTTCATCAGTTTCCAGTTTATTTTTGGTTGTCAGGATTAGTCGTTATACCATCTGCGATGATTATCATGATCTTGGCGGTTGTTTTGTTTTTCGTTGCAGCATTGGTGCCCAAGTTGGCCATCGTTCCGGGGACTTTACTCTATGGCGTTTTGTATTTGACGAATGGACTGATTTTCTTAATTAGTAAATTGCCTGGTGCGGTTATTTCTGGAATTTGGATAGGCCCTTTAAGTGTGTTTCTATTGTACTTAATAATTGTTTTTGTCGTAGTAGGAATAGAAGCCAAACGGTTTAGGTGGTTGCAAGTAGCTACTGTATTACTAGTATTGTTTTCTTTAAATTTTTCTTACCAGAGAATAAAGTCTTATCAAAAAAGTGAATTGGTTTTTTATCATACAGGCAAAAATAAAACCCTGATAGATGCGATTGATCGTTCCGTCAATTGGGCTATAAAAACGGAGGATTTATCGGATACAGAAATTAGTTTTTTAGCTAAAAATCACAGAATGAAACTAGGTGTTCAAACGACACATCAAGTCAGAAAGGATGACCAAAAGATGGACTCAGAATTCTTCTATCACGGCCGTCTTATTCAATTTAAAAATACAAAGATTCAAATTGTAGATAGCAATCGATTTCCCCAGTATCAGGTTGCACCCGCGGTTGATTATATTTTTTTAGAAAACAATACGACGGTTAACTTAACTGAATTATCTGAATATTTTAAAACCAAGAAATTTATTTTATCTGCTAATAATGCTGTTTGGAAAATTGACCAATGGAAAACAGAAGCTGCTGCAGACTACGAATTAATTGATATAAAAAAAGAAGGTGCTTTTATTTTACCGGTAGAATAAGTCTTAGATTATTTTTGAACAACTTTTATAAAAAAGGAATAAATGAAAAATCTTAAAACTGATTATTTTTATTTTACAAAAAGAGAGCGAAACGGAATGCTCTTATTACTTGGGTTTGCCTTGTTATTTTTGGCTTTGCCAGCAATTGTTCAAAAATTTCGTACGATAGAAAAATATAATTTTGAAGAGTTTGAACAATTTATGGTGGTAACAACTCCCACAGTGAATACTTATAAGGATTTAGCGTCAGAAAAATCTATTGACCTTTCTTCTTTAAATCCAAAACCGATTGATCCTAATTTTGCTAGTAAAGAAGATTTTCTAAATCTAGGACTTTCTCCAAAATTGGTCAATACTATTTTAAATTATCGAAATAAAGTAAGTGACTTTGAAAAACCAGAAGATTTAAAAAAGATATATGGAATGAAAGAAGCTGACTATCAGCGTATCCTACCTTATATTATCATTAAACCAAAACAGAAGATCAGTAACAAACCTGTTGCCGTAGCAGTCAATCAGCCGATTCAAGCTGCCACTTCAGTAGTTATTCAGATACCTACTCAAAAATTTGATCCTAATACAATTGCAAAAGAAGCACTTTTATCTTTTGGTATACCAGAAAAGATTGTGACCAGAATGATCAAATTTCGAGATGTTGGCGGGAAATTTAAAAATCCAGAAGATTTAGAAACTGTTTATGGTATGAAAAAAGCCTGGGTAGCGCAACTCCTTCCATGGATAGAAATAGCAAAAACAAAAAAAGTAGACCTTAAAAAGATTAATTTTTCTAGAAAAAAAGCTAAAAAGAAAGAAAACCCAATTACGGATATCAATGAGGCAAGTTTTGAAGATTGGCAAAATCTATCAGGTATTGGACCTTATTATGCAGATAAAATCATGGGTTACCGTGAAAAACTGGGAGGTTTTGTCTCTATAGATCAAATTTTAGAAACTAACGGATTACCAGACTCGGTTAAGCAGTCAATCCTACCAGCATTGCGAATCTCTGATATTTTTAGAAAAATTAAAATTAACAGCGCCTCTACTAAAGAAATGGCAATTCATCCCTACATCTCTTGGAAAGAAGCCAACGCGATATTTAAATACCGAAAAAACCATGGGCCATTTCAATCTCGAGTGGATCTAGAAAAGATGCTAGCGATTGAACCAGCGTTTATTGATCGGATTATTTTTTATCTCGATTTTACAAAATAGAATAAAATGGGACAGTGGTTTATTGAAATCTGAGCTTTAAAATCTCAAAATATTGGAATTTTAATAAGAAAGTTGTGACACGAATTATTCATATATGATTTTTAAATATGCAATAAGTACCCTGAAAAGGTCTATTGCTTCTATATTTAATTACCCTTAACTTTGCAGTACACGTTTAGAAAACTCCCCAATTTTTTAAAAATAGCATCTCCCTCCTTTGCTAGATAATTATTAATTGCACACGACAACATGAAATCTGTAGCACTACTCCAATTTGTGCTGCCTCCCAAGTTTTTACGATTAGCGTTCTGCTGGTTGTGG
>JALZUU010000128.1 GCA_023300665.1 Saprospiraceae bacterium
CTATAAAAGCGCTATATTGAGCGATAATTACGATACTATTCTATAAACCACATTATTACACAATCAGTGTAATTGAATCAGAACACACAACACTCATTAACCGTCCAATTTGATTATTTGGTCTTACTTAATATATTAAGTAAAGGTTAAATATTTACCTAGATTAAGGACCTGTTTAAAGGTTTCCTTATGTTTTAGGCATTAACGATTTCTTGAATAATGATTGTTGAATTATGAGCATAAACTACTTTTCTAAAACAGTAGCCTTGACTACATTCCTACTATTTATTGGTCTGTCATCATCCGCACAAATTTACTCTGAACAAACGCTTCCTGGTTCTAGTGGAGGCCAAAACACCATTGTAGTAAAATCAGTTGATATAGATAATGACGGAGATCAAGATCTCATTCTAGGGAATGAGTTTCAACAGAATTCTGTGGCATTTAACCTCGGCAATGGTGATTTTGTGACGGGGAATAATGGCTTTACTACGGTGTTAAATGATACGGAAGACATCGGGCTAGGAGACTTTGATGGAGATGGAGATATAGATATTATTTTTATTAACCAAGGAGGATTTGGTCATGAGTATTATGAAAATGATGGGAATGGAAATTTCAGTGTTGCCGGATTTTTACCTGCCACGAATGGTGGAGCAATCGCAGTTGGAGATGTTAATAATGATGGTTTTTTAGATGTGATTATTGGAAATTTAAATCAAGTAAATTTCTGTATGATAAATAATGGTGATGGTAGTTTTACCAACGAGACCACTGCTCGTTTACCTGGCACTATAAAATCTACAGATTATGCATTACTCGAAGATATTGATGGTGATGGTGATCTTGACTTGTTTTTTGCTAATCGAGATGGTAATGAAATATTGATTAATAATGGGACGGGTGTTTTTGAAGATCAAAGTGCACAACGATTACCACAAGGAGTAAACATGGATACTCGAAAAGCATGTTTTGGGGATGTAAACAATGATGGGAAACCTGATTTGTTTTTAGCCAATGTGCAATTCAATTCTAATGAAGACCCGCAAAATAGACTTTACATTAATGAATCCAACGGTTTCTTTACAGATTTGACCGCTTCTCTTTTACCACAAATGCTTAATCAAACCACCAATGCGGCTTTTCATGATATAGATGAAGATGGAAGCCTCGATCTTTTTATTACCAATGTATTAGAGAACCCACTACAAGCTTTCCTTAATGATGGAACGGGAAAATTTACACTTCGTACAGATGATATCATCAGCCCACCTATTATGACTGGTGAGGCATGGGGATTAGCGATTGCTGATTTTAATAATGATGATTTTAGCGATATTTATGTGGCCAGTCGTACAGGATTTGACGCATTTTTACCAGGTGATCCAGAAGGAATGGTTGCGGTTTCTACGCAAAATCTTCTATTAAGTGGTGACTATCTTGTTTTTCCAAATCCAGTAATAGATGAAGTTTTCCTAGAACATCCAACTGAGTTTGAGATTACAGAAGTCCAAATTTATACCTTGGCAGGACAAGTAGCAGCGACTCCCAAAGTTGAATTAATCGGAGCAGAAACCAGTCAACTAATTCTAGAAAATAACCTATCAACGGGTCTTTATCTAATGCAAGTAAAGAGCAGAGATGGTATTTTAGTTTTAAAACTAAAAGTGGATTAGCTCTGCAAAAACCACGAGTGAGCAAAGCGCTAAGCTAGGTTTCTTAAAACAGGATCTGAATTTCAAATTTAGAAAAACTAACCAAGCACCTTTTTAATAACCGTTTGTGTTTTCTCTATCATCGCGGGAGTAATCTCTAGATGGGTTACAAAACGAATCGTTTGAGGACCAAACACAGAAGCCATAATTCCTTCCGCTTCAAACTTAGCAAGTACTTCGTCAGCGGTATGTGGATCTTTTAAATCAAAAATGACAATGTTAGATTTTACGGGTCTAACTTGTTCTACCGTGTTACAAGTTTCTAATGTTTTACCTAGAAATTTTGCGTGATCATTATCTATTTTTAGTCGTTCTATGTTGTGATCTAATGCATATAATCCAGCAGCTGCAAGATACCCTGCCTGTCGCATTCCACCTCCCATCACTTTACGAAAACGTCGAGCTTGCCGGATAAATTCTGTTTCACCAATCAGCAGAGAACCCACTGGTGCGCCGAGTCCTTTGGAAAGACAAATAGAAATACTATCAAAATGATCTCCTACATCTTGCGTCGATTCCCCTGTTTCAATTAAAGCATTAAAAAGACGAGCACCATCCAAGTGTAGTTTAAGTCCTCGCCGTTGGCAAAGATCTCGAATAGGAAGAATTTCATCTAAGGTATAATAACTTCCTCCTCCTTTATTACAAGTATTTTCCAGTACCACCAATTTACTCACAGGCAGCCAGTCGTACAAAGGCTTGATGGCTGCGGCGATTTGATTAACCTCTATTTTTCCATTGGTTCCTTGTAAAAGATTCATCGCAACGCCCGAATTAAAAGCATAACCTCCCGTTTCATATTGGTAAACATGAGAATAATGATCACAAATTACTTCGTCCAAGGGTTGGGTATGGGTCTTGATGGCAATCTGATTGGTCATCGTACCTGAAGGACAGAAAAGAGCCCCAGGTTTATTAAACAGTTTGGCGACTTTGGCCTCCAAGGCATTGACCGTTGGATCGGCCTTAAATACATCATCGCCTACTTCAGCTGAAAACATGGCTTGGAGCATCTCTGGAGTAGGGCGAGTTACGGTGTCACTGATTAGATTTATCTTCATAAGGGCGAATATCAGAATTATCTTTAGTATTTTTTTAATTTTGCTATTAAAATAGTAGACTATCTCTTTTTTTTTTCGAAAAACCCAAATCATTGGTATATTACCAACCTTTGTTGATCTTTACAGTGGAAGAACGGAAAATGATCTGATGAATTTTTGTTCTCAGAAATAAAAAATATTATTTTAGTCCTCAAAAAAAATCAATTTGGATATTAATCAGAAAAGTCAATTCGATCATATTAATCAGTTTTTTTATGCTGCTTTCACGGTAGATAATGTAATATTTGGTTTTGATGGTGGCGATCTCAAAATTTTGCTGATCAAGAGGGGAGAAGAGCCCTTTTCTGGTAAGTGGGGACTGCCAGGATATTTTGTCAAAAGAAATGAAACACTGGATGCTGCTGCCAAACGAGTATTAGAAGAACTAACTGGATTAAAAGATGTATATCTACAACAGGTTCGTAGTTTGGGGAAGATAGATAGACACCCCGCAGGTCGAGTGATTACCGTTGGTTATTTTTCTTTGATAAAAATTAGTGATTATCAGCTCCAACCTGTTTCCACAGGACTGGCCAAACAAGCAGAATGGCACTCGATAAAAGAACTTGGAGAATTAGCATTTGATCATGACGAAGTGATCGAATTTGCTTTTAATATGTTGAAGCGTCGGGTACGAACACAACCTATTGGTTTTGAATTACTCCCGCTTAAATTTACCCTCACTGAATTACAACAACTCTACGAAGCCATCTTACTTTCTGATGCACCTCCTGAAAATAATAAATTGGATAAACGGAATTTTAGAAAAAAAATCTTGAGTATGAAACTGCTCGTAGATTTAAATGAAGTTCAAGAAGGAGTAGCACACCGTCCCGCAAAACTCTATAGCTTTGATAAAGAAAAATATCACGCGCTACAAAAAGAAGGTTTTAGTTACGGATTGTAAAGATTTACAACACACTACCATCTGATAAAAACATATTGATTGAAGCTAGATTGCCGAATTCATTTCGCAGATCATTTATCGCTTCTATCAATTCAACACGAGTACCCGTCTCTTTAAATAAAAATAAATTTTTAGTAATCGTATTTTTCTTGTCTTTGACGGCAATAGGAATTTCATTTTCTATCGTAAAATAACCATACAATCCAGATGATAATCCGATTACTTCAGTCCAAGGATCCATTCTATTATTGAACGCTTCAAGAACTAAATTTTGTTCTGTAATATCAGTATCGTTTATGGTCAGATAACCCCAAATTAGATTTTCAGGAACTTTTTTAAAATAATCCCATGGAATAGAAATTCCATAATTAGATTCCATTTCTAATTGGTAAAAATCAGATCTTACAATTAATTTACCAAGATTCACGATTTCATTATTTCTAAGATTCAGCTGAATAGCATGATCTCCATCTTGAAAATGACCAAGATTAATTTGATCGGAGGCAGGTGCACTACCTGAGATACACTCATGTGGTGGAACAATATTGTTAATAGAAACGATAGCGTTATTTACCGTCTGATTTAATGCAAAGGAGATACTATAATTTTCACAATCCAACGTTTCTAGGGTTGTCACCCGTAATTCTAACATTCTTTGACTTTGGTCAAGTACTTCCCAAAGCTCAATTTGGAGTTCATCAGAAATATCTATGTTGATATCTGGTTCTATATCCGCTGGTTGACAGGCAGATATACCTAAAAGTAATAGTAAAGATAATAAGTAGAAGCTGTATCGAGTCATGAGAAGTCAGTTCTGGTATTGAACGAAGTATGAAAGAACTTCAATAATTCGGTTGTAAGTAAAATTCGTCTTTTGGAGAGGTTTTGACCTGAATATGATAGGGCCACTATCATTAATAACGAATATTATTTCAAATCGTTGCTTTATTTTTAAAGTATTTCTTGAAATTTGCAACTAATGCCTTACCTTACTTGTCATTGCTTTGAAAATAAATACTATGCTGACCCTAAACGCCATCAAAAAGGCCTACCGAACTGACTATAATACCTTGCCCGTACTCAAGGGAATCGACCTACACGTAGAGGCAGGAGAATTCGCCTCTATCATGGGTTCTTCCGGTTCTGGAAAATCAACATTACTTAATATATTGGGAATCTTAGATGAATATGACTCTGGTGAGTATTATCTCAATGGTACGTTGATTAAAGACTTGTCTCAAAAACAAGCCGCTATATACCGTAATCAGTTTATTGGATTCGTTTTTCAGTCTTTTAATTTACTTAATTTTAAAACGGCTGTAGAAAATGTGGCCTTGCCACTGTATTACCAAAAAGTAGATCGGAAAAAAAGGAAAGAAATAGCATTGGAATATTTAGATCGAGTAGGACTAAAAGATTGGGCAGAACATTTACCCACTCAATTGTCTGGTGGTCAACAACAACGAGTAGCGATCGCTAGGGCTTTGATCACCCAACCTAAAATGATTCTAGCAGATGAACCGACAGGAGCGCTTGATTCTCAAACTTCTCACGATGTCATGAAAATTTTCGAAGAAGTAAATCGAGATGGAATCACCGTCGTAATCGTTACACATGAAAACGATATTGCCGAAAAAACAAAACGAATCATTCGCTTACGCGATGGTTTGATTGAACGATAATTATTCTACTTTTTCTATTGATCAAACTGATACTTTTTAAAAATATTATTTGCCATAAAAAAAACAAACCAAATTGCGATTCTTAAAATTTTTAAAACCGGATATAGATAAGTGGCAGGAGATTTTTGCTTCTCTTCAACGGCATAAGCTTCGTACTTTCCTCACGGCACTCTCCGTTTGGTGGGGGATTTTTATGCTTGTTATTTTATTAGGTGCAGGTAATGGTTTAAGAAATAGTGCTGAGGCTGATTTTGGTGATCGTGCTAAAAATCGACTCTTTATGTGGACCTACAAAACGTCTATTCCCTACAAAGGGTTGCCAGTAGGTAGATCTATCGAATTCAATCAGAAAGATTACGAATTATTAGAAAGTAAAAAAGGAACTGACTATAATTATGTCAGTGGACAGTATTGGATGCGAGGAGAGTTTTTTACTAATTATAAAAATAAAAGCCGATCTTATAATATTCAATGTGTCTATCCTGATCATTTACATATTGAAATGCCAGAACTGACGGATGGAAGATTTATTAATAATGTAGATATTGATGAAAAAAGGAAGGTAGCCGTTATTGGTTCTGCAGTGGCTAAAGAGTTTTTTGGTGAGATAGAAGAACCCTTAAATAAATACATAAAAGTAAAAGGAATTGAATACCAAGTTGTTGGTGTTTTTACTAAAGAACGATTTCGAGATACTGAAAGAATTTACTTACCCGTTTCTACTGCACAACAAATTGATGGCACCGACCGCCTTGGTAATTTAGTGGTGGATCTCAATGTCGAAACATTCGAAGAAAGTAAAATAGCCGAAGATAATATTCGCTCAGATTTAGCCGCTTATCATAAGTTTGATCCCAAAGACGAAATGGCTGTTGGAATGTGGAATGCCGTAGAAGGTGCTCAAGATGCAAAGGTTATGTTGCGGTTTATATTCATCTTTATTTGGTTAGTTGGAATTGGAAGTATTATCGCCGGAGTTATCGGAGTGAGCAATATCATGTTGATTATTGTAAAAGAACGAACCAAAGAAATTGGCGTACGAAAAGCGTTAGGTGCTACGCCAGGTTCTATCATAAGTATGATCGTTTATGAAGCCGTATTTCTGACTTCCCTTGCGGGATATTTAGGCCTAGCCTGTGGTTTAGGATTAGTCTATGGCATTCAACAATTTATTATCGCAAATGAGATCGAGGCTGAGTTTTTTAAAAATCCAGAAGTAGATTTAGGAACCATTATGGGCGCCATGTTTATTCTAATAGCCAGCGGCGTAATCAGCGGTTTGATTCCCGCACTACAAGCCGTACGGATTAATCCCGTAGTAGCCATGAAAAGCTGAAAAGGCTATTAGCTGCTCTGTAACTTGATATTGAAATCGACTAATTTCTGTCGAAGAATGATAATAAATTAACGAATTAAACAACTTCAATAATAACTGTTTGTTTTCAACTGTTCACTTCCTTATAATACGCTTATATCCGCGCCCAAAGGAAGCCAATAGCTAAAAACCAACAGCCAACAGCAAGACCATGTTTGACTACGATAAATGGCAGGAAATATTCAATACTATCTCGAAGCACAAGCTTCGGACAGGCCTTACCGCATTGGGTGTCTTCTGGGGTATCTTTATGCTCGTCTTTTTAATGGGGGCAGGTAATGGTTTGCAGAATGGTGTAAATGGATTGTTTGGTGGTCACGCTAAAAATAGTGTGTATATGGGGTCGAACCGTACTTCATTGCCGTACAAAGGAATGAAGCCAGGAAGACGCTTCTCGTTAAAGAATGAGGATGTTGCTGCCATTAGAAATAATTTTGAAGACGAGATTGCTTACATAGCACCTCGCTTATGGATGCCCGGAGGCAATGTTTCTCATGGAGAGAAAAGCGCCAGTTTTGATGTGCGAGGCGACCTACCAGATTTATTGCATATTGATGCGTTGGAAGTTTATAAAGGACGTTTTTTAAATCAGTTGGATGTAAAAGATAAACGAAAAATTGCCGTCGTAGGTCGTGAAGTGGTAAAAGCATTGTTTGAAGAAGAGGAAGAAGCGATCGGAGAATATATCAAACTGCGAGGAACGGAATTTAAGATCGTCGGAATCATCAAATCCAATCGACGAGGAGAAGATGCCGTCGATGACGAAAAAACAGTTTTACTTCCAATTAGCACTGTCCAACAATTGCGCAATCAACCTGGACAAATTGGTTGGTTTGTTTGTTCGATGTATCCTAATGTCGATGTAGGAATGGTAGAAGAAAAAATAAAAAGATTGCTAAAAAATCGACACAATATTCACCCTGATGATAATCGAGCAATTTGGTCAGATAATATCCAAGAAGAATATCGACAAATCACCGGACTCTTCACAGGAATCACCGTACTGGTTTGGTTTGTAGGAATTGGTAGTTTACTAGCAGGTGTGATCGGCGTCGGAAATATCATGCTCATTCTAGTAAAAGAACGAACCAAAGAAATAGGAATCAGAAAAGCACTAGGCGCAACACCAACTTCTATTGTCACCATGATCCTCATGGAATCTGTTTTCCTAACAACGATTGCTGGATATCTAGGATTAGCGTGTGGTGTCGGCATATTATTTCTAATGAGCCAATTCATGGGAGATGCCACGGCCTTTTTCTCTAATCCAGAAATTGATTTAGGTCTCTGCCTTACCGCATTGGCCATCTTAGTGATTTGTGGCGCCTTGACAGGATTGATTCCTGCCATGCAAGCAGCCAATGTAAATCCAGTGATTGCTTTAAAGGATGAGTGACCGATCCCGAAGGGCGTCGCACGACAGTGCGACGAGGGAGCGAACCGCGAAAGCGGAAGGGCTGGAAACCGATCCCGAAGGGCGTCGCACGACAGTGC
>JALZUU010000129.1 GCA_023300665.1 Saprospiraceae bacterium
TTAACTCAAAATGGTCTTTTATAGATCGACCGAGTGATTTCAACAATTCATCATTTCAACAACTCAACATCTAAATTATGTCAGATAAAAAAAAGACTACAACCTTAAGCCCTATCCGTTGCGAACTAAAAGCCGGAGAGAAATATGCTTATTGCCAATGCGGATTTACGCAAAATGCTCCATTTTGTGATGGATCACACAAGGGAACAGGAATCGGACCAAAGATCTTTACCGTAGAAGAAGATCGCACCGCTAGTATTTGCAATTGTAAATTGACAAATAATGCCCCATTTTGCGATGGATCACACAAATCTGCTAAATAAATTTTAGCTAAAAGAACCATTCCTTATTAAGGAATGGTTCTTTTTATTAATCTTTCTTCTTTTTTTATAGTTTATATCTCAATCAAGCGGTATTCTTGCTAAGTTGGGATTCATAACCTTAGAACCTTGCTTTTCCTCCTTCTGTCGATGCTTTTTTGGTCTTGTGCCTTTGCAATGGTGCATACCTATATATTGTATCCATTTTTGCTAAAGATAATGGCAGAAGGAAAATCCCTAGTAGACCACCCAATTTATCAAGCCGAAGAGTGTCCAGAAGTAATCGTCTTAATGGCTGCCTATAATGAAGCCGCTGTGATTGATGATAAATTAAAAAGCCTCCAGGCTCTAAACTACCCATCTCATAAAATCAAAATCCTAATAGGCTCCGATAATAGCACCGATGGAACCAACGAGATTATCCTAAAATTTGCCGCTCAAGATTCCCGTATTCATCTGCATGCCTTCACAAATCGCAATGGTAAACCTCGAATTATCAATCGCCTGGTCGAAGCCATCCAAAAAGAAACAACTTTAAGGTCAGACTTATTTTTTTTGATGACCGACGCTAGTGTCATGTTGTTACCCGATACGCTGGAAAAACTAGCGCGTCATATGCGTGACCCACGGATAGGGTTGGTAGATACCCACTTACAAAACCAACCCGCAGGTGGCGCAGGAATTGCAAGTTCAGAAGGGCAGTATGTGTCAGGTGAAGTGATGTTGAAGCATCGAGAAAGTTTACTTTGGCAGCGAATGATTGGCCCGTTTGGTGGTTGCTATCTAATGCGAAGTAGTTATTATCAACCCGTTCCACCAAAATTTTTAGTGGATGATTTTTATATCGCGATGAAAGTCTTTGAACAGGGTGGTGGAGCGATCAATGATTTAGGGGCACGCTGTTATGAAGCCAGCTCTGATGAGATCAGTGAAGAATATCGTCGCAAAGCTCGGATTGGTGCAGGAAATTTCCAAAATCTACAAACTTTTAAACACCTTTTATGGTCTGGAGATTCTAGGTTATCCTTCGCTTTTACCTCTCATAAAATTCTCCGATGGAAAGGGCCTTTTTTTGTTATCTTTGCATTTTTAAGTAGTGCAATTCTGGCAGGGTTTGGCAACTTATTTTACCTAGGCTTGTTGATAATTCAGATAGGCGTATGGATCATTTTGCCGTTGGTGGATTTGATATTATGGAAATTCAATATTCACCTCAAACCTTTACGAAACTTGCGCTATTTTGTATTCATGAATTTAGCATTACTAAATGGATTTTTCAAATATCTTAATGGAATCAAAACCAATGTCTGGGAACCAACAAAACGGGCTTGAAACAATAACGCTCAATACCATCGAAGAAGCCATCGAGGCAATTAAAGCAGGAGAAGTAATCATCGTGGTAGATGACGAAGATCGCGAAAATGAAGGTGACTTTATTTGCGCTGCAGATTGTGTTACTCCTGAAATTATCAATTTTATGTCTACACATGGACGTGGCTTAATTTGTACGCCCATCGAGGAAAAAAGAGCGGATGAATTACGTCTCAATATGATGGTAGCTCAAAATACCGACATGCATGAAACGGCTTTTACCGTTTCCATTGATTTAATTGGTCAAGGCTGTTCTACCGGAATTTCTGCCTATGATCGTGCTACTGGAATTAAAGCATTAGTTGACCCCAAAACAAAACCTTCTGATTTTGCTCGACCGGGTCATATTTTTCCACTACGTGCGAAAGCTGGAGGGGTATTGCGTCGGATAGGACATACCGAAGCCACGATCGATCTGGCACGAATGGCTGGATTTTCACCAGCAGGCGTCGTGGTAGAAATATTGAATGAAGATGGAACTATGGCGCGCTTACCACAGTTGCGAAAAATTGCAGACCGTCATAACTTAAAACTTATCTCAATCAAAGATTTGGTGGCCTACCGGATGCGAACCGAACGAATCGTACAGCGGGAGGTGCAAGTAACGATGCCAACCGCTTATGGAGATTTTGACGTAGTAGCTTACAAGCAATCAACCACAGAAGATGTTCATCTCGTACTTCGTAAAGGCAACTGGGAAACGGACGAACCGATTTTAGTACGTGTTCATTCTAGCAGCGCCTCAGGAGATATATTAGGCATCTTGTTTGACGACCATGCTGGTCAAATTCAACGCTCACTCGATCTGATTAGTAAAGAAGGAAAAGGATTACTGCTGGTGATGTGCCACGGCGAAAAAGAGCAAGATCTAATTTCCCGACTAAAAGAATATCAGTCAGATAAAGAACCGGTAGCTAAAAAACCTAATTCGATGGATCAACGAGATTATGGCGTAGGCGCTCAAATTCTTCGCGACCAAAATATTTCTAAACTACGATTGATTACCAATAATCCAAAACGACGTATTGGATTGACAGGGTATGGATTGGAGATTGTAGAGGTGGTGAAGAGTTGATTGGTTGATATGCGGATTTTTTGATTGGTCAAACTGGTCGGAAGATTAAGATAAGAGAAAAGGCTTAATGATAGTTGGATGCTATTGTTAGGTCTTTTTTTGTGGCTCTTTTGATCCATAAGCTGTAAATACTACGAGCAATCGGTACCTGATGGTTTGGGAAATATTGATCGTAATGATTTGTTTTTAGTTTCAAAAGTTATCGTTGAATAGCATTAGTGATGGATCAAGGATATCTACTCAAGTATTCCCACAAAAAATGCCATCCTGTCTGCCGGACAGGCAGGGTAACTTCCTTCAACGCATTGTCACATGCGTCATCCTCCTTCGTCGGGATCCGTCAGCTATCCACACATCCGCACATCTGCACATCAAAAAATCCGCACATCAAGAAACACCGGATAATGATCACTATACCCCCCATAATAATTCGATCCACCATAAGTTTTATTAGGTCGCTTTCCATATTTTTTATCCTCATAATTCAGATAATCCGGACTGAAAATATGCGCCTTTACAGCACGAATTTTACCCGTAGTAAGATTTGGCGAAATGATGATCTGATCGAGCATATTCCAATTTTCTTTGTAGCGATAAGAACCTTGACCAGCGGCATCAAGTGGCTCGGTAAAATTAAATAAGTATGGATTGGATATA
>JALZUU010000130.1 GCA_023300665.1 Saprospiraceae bacterium
TAATGAAGTTGTTTTAAAATGATGTTCGAAATCGAAGATAAATGCTTGATTGTCAGGACGAAGCTCTTTTGCTTACTCGTCCCTTCGGGTTCACTAATTATCATTAGCTCATATAGCCTTAGCTATGGGACGAAAAAAAGCTGAAGTATCTGGCGGTCAATGTTTTATCTGTAGATATGAAGCTCTATTTTAAAACAACTTCTATAAGAATTTCTATTTTATCAAGGTCGCATATCCTCTTAATTCAATTAATTGTCCTCGAGGATTAAAAAAGCTCGCTTGATAAACATATACCCCGGAAGGAGATAATTCTCCTGAATTATTTTTCTTCCCGTTCCAACCAATATTTGGATCTGTGGTCTCAAAAATTTGTTCACCCCAACGGTTAAAAATCTGCATTTGGAAGTTTCTCATTCCATCAAAAATTCCAACACCTACGAATTCATCATTAAGATCATCAAAATTAGGTGTAAAGGCATTAGGTAAAAAGTAGGTAACCTGAGGAATTATATCAACTATTTGTCGAGCAGTATCCGTACATCCACTTTCATGAGTGACCACTAGTGTAATAATTTGTTGACCCGTATCAGGAAATTCAAAGATAGGATTTTGTAAAAATGAAGATCCACTCTCTCCAAATTGCCAAGACCATGAAGCAGCTTCTATTGATTCATCTGTAAAAGTAGCTACTGGGGTAAGAGAGGTTAATTCTTCAGGTAAAAAACTAAAAGCAGCAGTTGGAGAATCTAAAATAGTAATAAAGTTAGCAAAACTATCTGCGGCAAAACAACCGATAGGTGAAATTACTTCTAAAGAAATAGAATAAACACCCGACTCTTCATATACATGGGTAGGACTTATTTCGGTACTCGTATTACCATCTCCCAAGTCCCAGAGAATATCATAGGTAGAATCAATCGGAAAAGAGAGATTATTTAAAAATATACTCGCAGGTTCACAACCTAAGAAAATACTAGGTTCAACAATTAATACGGCTGGTGCGGGAAAGTAATCTATCAGTTGCGTTTCGGTTGCTTGACAACCATTGATATCCGTCACTGTAAGAGAAGCTGGAAGCTCCCCTGGAATCATATAAGAATGAATAGGATTTTGCAAGCTAGAGGTATTTCCGTCTCCAAAATCCCAAAACCAATCCGTAATGGTAAAAGGTCCTGCATCTGAAAAAGAGACATCCGTAAAGGTCACCGGTCCAGCCACACAAGTATCATAATCAAAAAAGTATCCTGATGTAATACCGGGAAAAATATTCAAGGCAATCACTGCCGTATCTGCACAAATTAACCCAGGATTAAGTACTAATAATCCTCCGTAAAAGCCCGTATCTGGAAAAGTAATCGTAGGACTCCAATCTTCAAAAACTTCGGCTATCCCATCTCCATCTGTATCAAACTCCCAAAAGAAGTTTTCAATATTTGATCTTTGTTCGCTGGTATTTTCAAATAGTACCGTATTTTGTCCACAAGAAGTAAGCAGAAATTGGTTTCCAGCTATCAATTCATCACTTACGATAGAAGCAGCAACCAATGGTTGACAATCTGTTACATTAAACTGAAAATCTCGCCGTACCATACTCAATAGTTCCCCATTTCGATATTCTTCTACACAAACACCGACCACGTATTGTCCAAGAATTTCAGGTATTCCCGAAATCAAACCAGTATTAGGATCTATCTCAACCAGTGGGTTTCCACCCATAGGACTCGTTGGTGTAAAAGTTGGAATAGCAAAACTTACTTCATTATGTGGTGGTGGACAAGCTGGATTGGGAGAAACGCCTTCACAACTCTCAGGATCACCAGGAAAACCAGGAGAACCAACTAACCCACCACCTTGTAATGGACTACAGAATCTATAGATTAATTGATCTGAATCTATATCCGTAGCACCGTGATCAAAATCAATGGGTGCGCCTGCACAAATAACAATCGGAGGAAAATTATCAAACACGGGACTGCTATTTCCACATTCATCTTCATCATTCATCACCGTGACTGGAGCAGGAATAGAAACAATATAAGTAGCTCCTTGTGAACCCGGATCATTCAAATTGGCAATAGAATTATTACGACAACATCTTTGATATAAAATATGATATTGATCATCTCCACTTAAAGCGGGTAGATTAGAAGAAAAATTATAGGTCCCTTTTTCTACACAAACATTGGGGATATTAGCACAAGGGTCCTCAGGTAAAGGCACAGTATCCATCGATGCTAAGGGTACATCCACCGTTCGGAGTTCTAGAAGTCCTCCATTAGATTCTCGATAAATCGATATTCTAGCAGGGTTGTCAAAATCAGCACCACCCGAGTTACAATCCCGATATACCAGCATCGTGAAGGTATAACCTCCACCACCGTTACAACGATAGGTAATTTCACCTCCAATGATGTGTCGAGCAGATGATTGGTTGGAAATAATTACAAATAATAGGAAGAAAAATATCTTTTTCAAAAAATTAAGTTTTGGATGGTAACAATAAACTAACTCTGATTCAGTTAAATTATTGCTTATATATTGGAACTTACAAAACACATTAATTAATAACGCTGTTATTTTTGCTTTATAAAAATAACAGAGTTAGGGCGAATTGTCAAAGAATCACCTTGGAATATTGGCTATCCTTCGACATTTAGGTAATGAAGTTGTTTAAAAACTTCAATTAATAGAATTAAGGTAACTAAATTTCTACTAAGAAGTTGTTTTAATTCTTTTTATTACTTGACCCAACCATTTCACAAACACACTAGTCTATTACACAAACGAAACCTGTTTACACCCTACATTATGACTAAGGCAGAATTACCAACGACCTCTATGGCGAGGCACCAATTTACGTATTTAGTAGATGGTATTCTCAATGGAGACATTTTTCTTTTCCCAACCGATACGATTTGGGGAATTGGCTGCGATGCTACTAATAGCGCAGCCGTTCAAAAAATTTATGATCTTAAAAAGCGCGTTCCAGAAAAACCCTATGTTTTACTGGTCAGTAGTATTGAGATGATAAAAGATTATGTCTACCAAGTACATCCTCGCATTGAGACCTTACTACTCCATCACAAACGCCCCTTATCCGTGGTTTATCCCGGTGCGATTAATCTTCCTCCTATTTCGATAGCAGACGATGGCAGTGTTGCTATTCGTGTGGTCCAAGATCCGTTTTGTCGAGAACTAATTGATGCCGTGGGTCGGCCACTGGTCGCCACTTCAGCAAATATTAGTAATCAACCTTTTCCAGGAAATTTTGGAGAAATTAGTTCTGAAATTCTTAGCGGAGTTGATCAAGTGGTGAAATTGCGCCAAGATGAAAAAAAGGTCAATAACCCAAGTGTATTGATTACGATCGATAAGCGAGGAGAGGTTGTTTTTTTACGGAAGTAATTTTTTTCTGGTCTGATTGGCTTGGCTCTAAATTAAAATATGCTTTTGGTTTTTGGCTTTTTGCTTCTGGCTTTCTTCAACCTACGCTATAAAAGGGAAAAATTTCTTGTGCATTTTTTCGAAAAAAATGTAGAAGAAAATACTGCGACCACGCTGTGGTCGGGTGTTTAACGCTAACTATGTTAGCTAACATAGTGTGACCGCTCTGCGGTCATTTTCCCTCTCAAAGCTATGATCTCAGGACGATGTTCCAAACTTGATTCAAAAGCGGTCGCAGTATTTCGTAAAAAGTGCAGAAGTTTTTTTTTGTTAATTGAACACCCTAACCAATAGCCTGAAACAAAAAAACCATAACATTCGTCTCTCATTAGTTGATCAATTTATTAAACTTCTTTAAAAGTTTAAGAATCTTTACTTTTAAGAGGGATGGACAATGACTCAATATTCCTTGTTGGATATTCGATATTCAGTATTCATACTACTCTACTTTCTCTAATACGCCGCCGGTTTCTTTTACTAAATAAGCACCTTTATAACCTGCTTTAATTGCAGCACGGCGAGCAGTATCAGCCGTTTGTTGATTTTTAAATCCAGAGAGTAAGACAATCGTAAAATCTCCTTTTTTTCTAGTTTCTACCTGTCCTAGTTTGGCAGCTTGCTCACGATTAAAAAACTTCATATTTTTATAAGAAGCGATTTGCACTTTAATATTACCTGTTTCTGTGGGTGGAATTGAAGGTCTAGTGTTAGCAGGTGGCGCGGTAGTAGTTGGTACGGCAGGTGTAGGTGTTGGAGCATTCATGGCTTCGCGATAAATTTCTAGATCCCTTAGGCTAGAGATTTCTTCTTTAACAATAAAAGCACTTTTAAATCCATTTGATTTTGCCTGTTGTTGAGCCGCTATTGCTTCTGCTCTTGTTGGAAAGATGCCTACTCTGATTTTTTTATAAACTCCTTCATTTCGACCATAGATATTACCGGCGGTACTCATTGCCTCGTATTCGTTGACTTTAACTGTTTGTCCATCAGGAACGGCTGCTAATTGAACCGAATATCCTTTTTGTGTAGCGATGGCCATTTCATCTACCGGCGGCGGAGGTGGAGCAGGAATTGTTACCGTTGTGGTGTTCGTTACGACTTCCACTATTTCTGTTTGCTCGTCCCCTATTGTAGTGGAAGAGGTTGATGTTGTTCCATTATTAGAAGCTGTTGTGCTAACGGTATTTGTTCCCGAAGGAGGAAAACTTACGACTCCAAGGACGCTTTTATCTGCGCTATTCTGAGTGCTGACTTGCTGATGAACATCAAGGTATCCGGCTTTAGAATACCGAATCAAATAATCTCTTTTTGGATCAAGTGGCAAGCGATAATCTCCTCTATCGTCAGAGGTTGTTTCGATGACCAAACCACTGAGTTGATCGGTGGCTTTGATGCGTACATTGTCGACACTTTTATTGGTTGAGGCATCTACAATTTTACCCAGATAATCATCGAGATTGACGACCTCTTCAGCAACCAATTGTACTTCAAAAGATTCGGCAGCTTCGGCCTTTGCATCTAATTTAAAATTATAACTTCGATACCCTTCTTTGCTCACTAAAATATCACAGTTCATTCCGTTGAGTACTTTAAAATAATATTCTCCTCGTTTATTGGTTTTATAAACCGCTTCATCACAAGCCGTAAAATCTACAATAGCATTAGGAATTGGATCTCCTGTTTTTTGGTCACTAACAAAAATCAATAGATTCTCTGACGTTTTTTTAATTCTATAAATATCTTCTTTACCTTTTCCTCCAGGACGATTTGAAACAATATATCCTCTTTTTAATTCATCATTATACGTATAATTATAATCATCATAACTAGAGTTGACCCCATTGCCAAGGTGGTAAACATTTTTCCAAATACCATTTTCTCGTTCTGCTCGAAAGATATCAAACCCACCTAGTCCATGATGCCAGTCAGACGCAAAAAACAAATCCGAACCAATCATAGCTGGTGTAATTTCGTTTCCTTGGGAGTTAACAACCGGACCCATATTTTCTGGAGTCGTCCAGCTGGTTCCAATAAAATAACTCACATAAATATCATACCCACCAAAACCATCTGGACGATTAGAAGAGAAATAAAGTGTTTTTCCGTCAGCAGATAAATAAGGAAACCCAGAAGAATAACCGCTACCATTATAGGGAAAGGCACGTGCATTGTCCCAATCTCCTTCACTGGTTACATCCGCGATATAGATGCTCAATTCCATGCCACTGCCGGGAATTTGACGCGTACCACTAATAAAATTATTTTTTGTAAAGGCGACTATTCTACCATTCGCTGAGTAAGAAATAGGGCCTTCATTATAATTTGATTTTAAGTTTGAACGCAGATAAGTTGGTCTTCCTAAAAACTCATTTTGATCAATTGATGAAATGAACAATTGATTTTTTGCACCTCCTTCCCAATTATTTTGTTTGGTCTTATTATTTTGTTGAATATCTTGTCTGGTACTAGAATAGACGATTTGGCTATTATAAAAAGAAGGTCCAAAATCGCTCTCTGCAGTATTGGCAAATTCGTTAGAGATCTCATATTGACTGGGAACATTTTGAATAGATTCCGCAAAATCACAGCTTTCCAAAAATTGCTTACCGATCAACGGTCTTCCTTCTGCATAAATTTGCAACCATTCTTTTGCGCGAGCATAATCTCCTTTTGCTTTTAAAACGTTGGCAAATTCAAAAATATGAACTGGATCTACCCCACTAATCTGAATGGCTTTACGGTACCATTCAGCCGCTTCTTCCATTTTATTTAAATAGCGATAACTATCCGCCAATTTTGCTAGTGCCTCTCCGTTATTTGGTTTCTCTTTTAGAATTGCTAAATAAGAACGAACCGCAAGATTATAAGCTCCTAATTCGTATTGTTTATTAGCCTTTTTGAGTTCATTCTGAGCCGTAAGATCAGTAGAAGCAAAGAGAAGAAGTGCTAGTGTTGGTATGAGTAAGAAGTATTTCATAATATTTTTCCAGTATGTTACAGTACAAATTTACATTAAATCATTGAAGATGATCGAAAAATGGCCTGTTTTAAAGGGGTTGTTTAAGAAGATTAACGTCCATATAACAACAGAACGTATCCTATAAATGGTGTCTGAACATTCAATTTAATAGGAATTTAACAAAAAACCCTATTTTTTATTGGTTCTAGGGGTGAATCCCTATATTTGGCGGTGGTAGTAAATCATCAATAATATGCTGCTGCCGAAAGGTTTAGAGGGAATAAACTGCCTTTTAGCAAATGCTTATCTCATCAAATCTGTTCAAAATATTTAGACTTTGTATCTTTTGAAGTAAACTAAAGTCTAATAGTTAAATGACTTCTAAATAAAAATTGAATTATGAAAAAATTAATCAGGCTTACTAGTTTATTTTCACTATTGGTTTTAATGATGGTAACCGCTTGTAATCGACCAAGTGCGGAAAAAACTGCGAATAATGTAAATAATTTAAATACGGTAAAGGCCAATGATTGTCTAGATGCTAATAGCATTAATTTGGCAAGTGCCTGTGCGGATGACTATGCACCCGTATGTGGTTGCGATGGAAAAACGTATAAAAACGAGTGTGATGCTAAGCGAAATGGCCTCTTAAAAATGTCAGCAAAAGCCTGTATAGAATGTCTAGATCCTGGTAAGCGGATGCGTCGTCCTTGTCCTAAAATGAAATCACCTGTTTGTGGTTGTGATGGAGCGACTTACACCAATGCTTGTGAAGCAGAAAATGCCGGTGTACAAAAATATACCAAAGGAAGATGTGGAAGCGGTAACAAGGGTAACGCAACGGCCGCAGCAGAATGTATTGATTTAAGTAAACAGTCGATGCGTCCATGTCCAGATGTTTATAAGCCCGTATGCGGTTGTGATGGAAAAACGTATCCAAACAAATGTAGTGCAGAAGTAAAAGGATTGACTTCTTGGACCAAGGGCGATTGTAATACAAAAGCACCAGCAGGTTGTATTGATGAAAGCAAAATCACTAATAATGGTTGTCCTGAAAATTGGGATCCAGTTTGTGGTTGCGATGGAAAAACTTATGGGAACGAATGTGAAGCCAAATCGAAAGGAGTAACCACTTGGGCCAAAGGAGAATGTGGAAAATCAAGAACTACAGGTTGTATTGATAAAAGCAAAATAAATCCAGAAGGTTTATGTCCAATGAATTATGCCCCCGTTTGTGGTTGTAATAATGTCACCTATAGCAACGAATGTAAAGCCATGATTGCAGGAGTAACGAAGTGGAAGCCAGGGGCTTGTGG
>JALZUU010000131.1 GCA_023300665.1 Saprospiraceae bacterium
TAAAAGCAATCCGGTACATTGCCTCGACCTCCTCCTAATCGCACCGCATCGGCGATTATGGCCTGACCTGATTCGGATGACTCATTGCTCAACACTATTTCTGCTTTATCTGAAAAATAAAATTGTCCTAGATAAACCCAAGTATCTCCGTGTACTTCTTGGTTGACTGAAACGACGGATTCTCCTCCTGCATGGCGGATACGATAGCGCGCATCTACGGTACGATTGGTTCCGCTAACATAGTGAACGGAGACCCAGTATTTTCCAGGAGTATTGATCGCGCTCTTAAAGTGAGCGGTCGCGGTCGCTTCTGGTCGCGTGGTTGTATATCGATAGGTGCGTCCTGCGTAACCATTGGTTTTACTACGGGTCCATTTTCCAGTTTCGGAATATACTTTTGGGTGGTCGTTATCGAGAATAATTTCTTCGGTATTCATATCTCTTTCTCGGACGGTCCAGACATTGGCGCCAGAACGATACAGGTATTGAAGGAGGTGATAATTGACCGATTCGATAGTGGCAAAATCTTCGACTACTCCATGGGAATTATGACGTTGTGTTTTAAAAGTTTTACGACGTGGATCAAATTGCCAACCATGTCCAGCGCTTAGCCAGATGGTTTTGTTTGACAAAATACCTGAGGGTTGTGCTTGACCTTCTAACAAGATATTTCGACGTGCTAAATCTCCAGCACGAGCCAGAATGGGATCTTCATTATTCGCTAGTGGACTTATTTGAAACGGAATTTCTTCTAGAAAACTGCTAAGAGGTTTCCAGTGATTTTGCGGGTCGCGGGCTTCTACACTTATTTGTCGAATATTTTTTCGATGTAAAGCACCCGAAAGATATTCGATTAATTCTTCGTGGATATTTTCGTCAAATTGATTATTTAAAAAATCGGATGATAGATTTAATTGAATGGTAAGAATTCCATTTTCGAGTATATGGGTTTCTAGCTTGGTCGTATTCGGAAGGATGCCTTCAGTGTTACTAGCCGCTAGTATAATTTTTTCAACTTCTTTTTGAAAATCAGATTGAGCCCAAAGACCAACAG
Source organism: Saprospiraceae bacterium (assembly GCA_023300665.1). GTDB lineage: Bacteria > Bacteroidota > Bacteroidia > Chitinophagales > Saprospiraceae > JALZUU01. Next base: position 1,055 of record JALZUU010000131.1, read on the forward strand.
AAGTGATCATTTGGGTAAAAAATAGGATAACAAGAAAACGCATGACGCGGTGAATTGGTGAAGTAGCGGCTTATTTTATTCAGTAATATTTTTTATTTTTTTAAGAAACTTGTTGATTAAGTCTGCCTTTTTCCTCTCGGACTTTCGATCATAAAGGAAGCCATAAGGCGTAGACACAGTTTTTAGAAAAATTCTATTTTAAAATATTTTTTCTAATCCCATAACAAACTAATCTAAACAAATTAATATTGTTGGGTTTTCGTATTTTTGGGAAATCAATTTCAACTTTAACATTTACCATGAAAAATATCGATCGAGACCTGCAAGAAATTTATGATCAAAAGATGATGCGAGAGAAGATCATTATTCATCTAGCAGGATTAGAAAGTAGATTAAAAAAACAAATAGAGACGCTTGCCTTATTAGAAATTCAGATCAATCGAAGTGCCGATACCATTGAGGCTTTGGAAAATTTAGCTGCTCAACCTTTGCGAAAAATATTTACCAAAATTTTGGGTGATAAAAAACAGCAGGTCGAACGAGAACGACAAAATTATTTGATGTATATCCTTCGCCATCAAGAAGGAAAGAAAAAAGTAGCGGCCAATAAATATGAACTAGAAGTGCTGAAAAAAAAGTTACGAAGCTTACGAAATGTAGACGAAGCTTTTGAAAAAATTTTAAAAACAAAAAAAGCACAACTAAAATATCGGAACAAGGATTTAGCTAAAAAGATTATTCATTTCGAAACCAATATTCGCGCAGACCAAAGTATGCGAAAAGAAATCAAAGAAGCAGTCGATGCAGGATTAATTGCTAAGAAAGAATTAAAAAAATTAAAAGAAGCCCTAATGAAGATGGGACCTTGGAGATCTCAAATAGCTCCAACCCATGCCTCTAGTCTAACCTACCAGCAAAAAAGCTATATTAATATTCTATTATCTGAGATTAGTAAAGTGAATGGAACCTTAGATGATTTTATTCAGGAATTATCCGATGTCAGCACACATTATCAACTCAACTATGATCAATTTGTGGAGCGAATCTCTCAATTTTTGGAAGAATTTTATGATGGATTGATTACCGATTGGGTTTTACACAATGAGATAAAAATGACCATTCACCTTATTGATGATACCGTGGCCAAGGTGCAGCGAATCCTATTTATGTTAGAAAATGATAGTAAAAAATCGCTAAATGAAGAAGAAATAGATCGAGCTGCGCTCCAAAAACTATTACTTGATCATAAAATTTGAGTGTTTGACAATTAGAAAGCGAATAAACCGGCTAACACCCCAAATTTGTCATGCACCCCTAAAATTTTATATTTTTGATAAAGAAGTTGACTAAAACCTAAGTTCCTACCCAAAAAAAATAATTCGGCTATATTTTTGCATTGCTCCCTACGGGACTTTCTGTTTAATTTAACCAAGGTTTTTAACCTTTAAGAGTAAATACCATCTGTAATCAGCCTAATTTTAGGCTATGAAGCTATTCCCAATGGCTAGATTTATTCGTTATTTTGCGTATATATGAAAAAGCACTTTATAATCCTCTGTCTGATCGCAATGCATTGCGTGGTTTATGGTCAATCTTCTTCTGAAGATGATGCCTTTTCCGGTGAAACTACGGAAGCGATTACTACCGATGGCACCAATGACTTTTTTTCTACCCAAAGTGCCAAAAAATCGCTCCAACACGCCCAAACCTTAATTAATGAAGGGAAACTAAAAGTCGCTCGTAAACAGCTAGAACATACCATTAAGATTAAAGAAAATTTTGCGGTCGCCTATCGAGAATTGGCGATGGTAAATCTAGAATTAGGAGATAATCAGGCAGCGATCGACGCTTTTGAGACTTCCTTTGATTTGGACGAAAAACTATCTCGGGCTGCATTTTTTGAATGTGGAGAAGCCTATTTTCGAATGGGGCAAGCGGATATGGCTAGATATTATTTTACCAAATTTACAGAACTAAAAGATAAGTCCTATGCCAATAAGCAAAAAGAATC
>JALZUU010000132.1 GCA_023300665.1 Saprospiraceae bacterium
TATAAGTCAGGCAGGGTGCGATTCTACCGTTATTACTACCGTTAATTTGGTCCCGAGTATTCAAACAAATATTACTCAAACAACTTGTGATTCTACCGCTACAGGTACTTTTACGCAAACGCTTATAAGTCAGACAGGATGCGATTCTACCGTTATTACTACCGTAACACTCAACGATATAAATGAATGTAACTTAGAAGTAGAAATATCTGGAAATGAAATTCCTTGTGGAGAAACAAGTGGGCAAATAAGTCTAATGATACGAACTGGGAAAGCACCATTTATGTATGAATGGTCTGGTCCTACGACGGGTAGTGGCACGATTAACCGCTTAGATAATCCTTATTTTATTTCTGACTTACCGGCAGGTGATTATACAATTATCATAACCTCTACCAATGGACAATTACTCACTGAGGAGGTGAGTATTACACAAACTGAAGCTCCAGAAGTTTCTATAGTAGTGACCTCTTTATTCAATGATTTTAATATTAGTTGTGCAGGAGGTAATGATGGGTCAGTTGTTGCTTCCGTTATTGGAGGAAGTGTTCCTTATGAATTTATCTGGTCAAATGGACTAGACTCAAACAGTATTGAAGGCTTGACTGCTGGTCAGCATTCCGTAACAGTGACGGATGCAAAAGGATGTATTGTTGTAGAAGAGGTAGTATTATTAGAACCAGAATCTCTTGAGATCTTCATTACGGGCGAAGACATAGTTTGTCACGGAGAAAATAACGGAATCATCAATGTTGAAGGAACAGGAGGTATTCGTCCCTATACTTATTCCTTTGATGAAAATCCTTTTCAAGCAAATAATGTTTATCCTAATTTGTTCAAAGGTGCTTATAAAATAGAATTAAAAGACGCCAACGGTTGTACACGTCTAGAGACCTATTCTATCGCTGAACCGGTGCCTCTTACCGTAGATTTGGGAGAAGATATTCTTATTGAAATAGGAGATCAAGTCACTTTAGAACCATCGACTATTACTTCGATTGATAGCTTATCTTCGATTATTTGGACATCCCCACAAGACAGCTTGGATTGTAATAATTGTTTTTCACAAAGTATTCTACCAAGAGTAAGTTCTAGCTATTCTATACTTATTGAAGATATTAAAGGATGTATCGGGACCGATACATTAAATATATTTGTTGATCAAACAAATTTGGCTTATGTACCCAATGCATTTTCTCCAAATGCGGATGGCAATAATGATTTGTTCACGATTTTTGGCAAACCAGAAAATATAAAAAACATTCAATCTTTCTCCATTCATAATCGATGGGGTGCTCTGATGGCAAACTATAAAGACCTGAAAGTAAACGACACTTCTACTGGTTGGAATGGAAGGTTCAAAAATGAAGACATGAATCCTGGTGTTTATATTTGGTATGCTGAACTTGAGTTATGGGATGGAACAATAAAGATCATTAAAGGAAATGTAACCTTATTGCGTTAAAACATTTCACCTTTCGCTAACATTAAAAAAATAAGATCCATAATTTTTCAATAAATTATGGATCTTATTTTTTAAGCTCTTAAATTCAAGCAATAAAAACACCTAAATCAGCAATAAAAAAATCAGTTTCTCTTACAATAATATCAACATAAATAGTATTTTCGATAAACCATACCATCTATATAGTATTCTAAAAAATAAATATTTATTTTAGCGCCTGAATAAAGATATCTGTTTATCTTTTTACCAAATTATTCCTTTCTAATTTTCTGTACCCTTTAGCCTTAAATTACGTATAAAACACCTTGTCCTTCGTATCCATCATCTTGGGGCAATACACGTTTTCTCAAAAAAAAAGATATCATGAAATATCAGCACCGACGTTTTAAAAAAATCATGGTCGCCAATCGAGGCGAAATTGCTATCCGTATCCTTCGGGCTGCTTCTGAGCTAAAACTTAGAACGGTTGCCATTTATACCTACGAAGATCGTTATTCACTGCATCGCTACAAAGCAGATGAGGCATATCAAGTTGGTCCCAACGATGAACCTCTTAAGCCTTATTTAAATATTGACGAGATCATCAAAGTGGCGAAAGAAAATGAAGTGGAGGCGATTCATCCTGGCTACGGATTTTTATCTGAGAACGTTAGCTTTGCACGAAAATGTAAAGAAGCAGGTATCATCTTTATTGGACCAGAAGCGGAAGTTATGGAACGATTGGGTGATAAAGTGGCTGCTAAAAAAATTGCAAAAGCTGCAAAGGTTCCAATTATCGAGGATAGTAATAAGGAACTTAAGAATGATAAGATAATCATGTCCGAAGCCAAGCGGATTGGTTTTCCGGTCATGGTCAAAGCCGTCGACGGTGGTGGTGGTCGTGGAATGCGTGTGGTACGAAGTGCAAAAGAATTATTGATTGAAGCACATGAAGCAAGCGGTGAGGCTTTAACTGCTTTTGGGAATGGTACCATCTTTTTAGAAAAATATATTGAAAACCCAAAGCATATCGAGGTGCAAATATTGGGTGATAAATATGGAAATATTGTCCATCTTTTTGAACGAGATTGCTCAGTGCAACGACGATTTCAAAAAGTAGTAGAGGTAGCACCTTCTCTAGGGCTAGCACAGAAAACCAAAGATGCCCTTTATGAATACGCTTTGAACATCACCCGTCACGTAGGTTATACGCATGCGGGAACGGTGGAATTTTTAGTGGATAAAGACGAAAACATTTATTTTATTGAAGTTAATCCACGGATTCAAGTGGAGCATACAATCACCGAAGAAGTAACAGGAATTGATATTGTTCGTAGTCAAATTTTGATTGCGATGGGTTATGAACTATCGCATGAAACTATTTTTATTCGTAGTCAAGAAGATGTGACTTGTGAAGGATTTGCTATTCAATGTCGGATCACCACAGAAGATCCTTCTTTAGATTTTAAACCTGATTATGGGACGTTGATTGCTTATCGAAATGCAGGTGGATTTGGTATTCGTTTAGATGCAGGAAGTGCTTATCAAGGTTCGGTGATTTCCCCTTTCTTTGATAGTTTGCTGGTGAAAGTAACCGCGTGGGGACGAACACAACAAGGGGCAGCGGAGCGATTACGACGAGCTTTGACAGAATTTCGGATACGTGGAGTTAAGACGAATATTGGTTTTTTAATTAACCTTTTAGAAAATGATACCTTTAAGAATGGCCAAGCAACGGTTTCATTTATTAAGGATCATCCAGAATTATTGGTCGCACCTCGTTTTCGAGATCGAGGTACCAAGACTTTAAAGTATTTGGCCAACGTTATCGTCAACGGTAATCAAGATGTAAAATACGTGGATCCTAATAAGCAGTTCCGCGAACCGGTCGTTCCTTCTTTTGATCCATTGGAAAAATTTCCAAAGGGTACCAAGCAAAAACTAGATAAATTAGGTCCTGAAAAATTTGCTGCATGGCTTAAAAAAGAAAAGAAAATTCATTATACCGATACTACTTTTCGAGATGCACATCAGTCGTTACTAGCGACTCGTGTTCGTTCATTAGATATGCTGAACGTAGCGGAAAGCTATGCACGAAAACATGGTTCTGATCTTTTTTCAATGGAAGTTTGGGGTGGTGCTACTTTTGATGTATCGCTTCGATTCTTAAAAGAATGTCCTTGGAAACGATTAGAAGTATTGCGTAAGGCAATGCCGAATGTATTATTACAGATGTTATTGCGGGGGTCAAATGGGGTTGGTTATAAGGCCTATCCAGATAATTTGATTGAGCAATTTATTGAAACAAGTGCCGAGACAGGAATTGATGTTTTTAGAATTTTTGATTCCCTCAATTGGGTCAAAGCCATGGAGACGAGTATTAAAACTGTTCGCAAAAGAACCAACTCGATTGCGGAGGCTTGTATTTGCTACACGGATGATGTAATGAATCCGAAGAACAAAAAATTCGATTTAAAATATTATCTAAGATTAGCCAAGCAACTGGAAAATGCCGGAGCCCATATCATCGGTATTAAAGATATGGCGGGACTCTTAAAGCCGGACGCTGCTACCCTATTAATCGAGGCTTTAAAATCAGAGACAAATCTTCCATTGCATTTGCATACGCACGATACTTCTTCTATTCAATCTGCCACCTATTTACGAGCGGTAGAAGCGGGGGTAGATGTGATTGATGTAGCTTTGAGTTCAATGTCTGGATTAACTTCACAGCCTAACTTTAATTCTGTGGTGGCCATGCTTGAAAATAGTAAACGTGCTAATCCGATTGATCTACCATCGCTTAACGAATACGCCAATTATTGGGAAGCAACAAGGGCTTATTATTATCCATTCGAAACGGAATTAAAAGCGGGTACAGCAGAAGTCTATGACCACGAAATTCCGGGAGGACAATATTCTAATCTTCGTCCACAAGCTCGTGGGCTTGGACTAGAAGACCAGTTTGAAACCATCAAAGAAAATTATCGAATCGTCAACGAATTGCTCGGCGGCATCGTAAAGGTTACTCCTTCTTCTAAAGTAGTGGGAGATATGGCGATGTTTATGACCACCAATGGATTGACCAAGGAGGATATTTTGACAAAAGGAGGTTCTCTTTCTTTCCCTGATAGTATTAAAAATTTGATGCGTGGAGATTTGGGACAAATAAAAGGAGGGTTTCCAAAGAAGCTACAGGCATTGATCTTAAAGGATGAAAAGCCTTATAAAAATAAACCAAACGCGCATTTAGAACCTATTGATTTTGATAAAGAATTTAAGGCGTTTAAAAGAAAATTTGGGCGTTTTGTTCACTTTAAAGATTTTCTTTCTTATCAACTTTATCCGAACGTATTCACTAACTTTCAAGAACACTTCGAAACATTTGGAACTGTCCGATCTATTCCTACTCCAGCATTTTTCTATGGTTTAAAACCAAATGAAGAGATTCTAATTGAGATTGCTAAAGGAAAAAGAATTCTCGTTCAATTTATGAATATGAGCGAAGCGGATGAAGCAGGAATGCGGACTGTTTTATTTAAACTAAATGGTCAAACGCGTTCGATTGTCCTAAAAGATGAGTCTGTAAAATCATTGGTAGCTGCGCATAAAAAAGTGGAAGACGATCAAGAAATCGGTGCTTCTCTACAAGGAAATTTATCTAAGATTTTGGTAAAGAAAGGGGATGTTGTGAAAGCGAATACACCACTATTTATTGTAGAAGCCATGAAGATGGAAAGTACGATTACTTCGCCTCATGCTGGTAAGGTGACGGCGGTTTATTTGACAGAAAAGACGATTGTGGAGGCGGATGATGCGGTGGTGAAGATTGGTTGATCGATGTGCTTTTTGATGTGCGGATTGATGGATCTGTGTAAAAAAAGGGTCTCGTTGTTGTAGCGTTGTCGTAGATATAAAATATAATTCATGAATTATATTTACGACGACGGTGGCGGCGAGACCCTTTTTTGCAGGAAATTTTCATTCTTTGATTAGAATACGACTTTGAATTGTTCTTGATAGACTTGCCAGATGATTTTTTCGTATTTGAAGGCGTAGTCTTCTGCGAATCGTTCGCCTCTGGCGGCGGAGATTTTACTTTTTGTTTTTATCCGATCAACATGATGACCTAGTTCGTGTAATAAAATATGTAGGAGTTGATAGGCTTTTATTTGGTCCTCATTAAATTCACAGAAAAAGCTTTTTCCTTCTTGGGTTATTTTTATACCGAGTCTTTCAAAAAGAGACTGGTGGTCTTTATAGTATTCTTCATTCAGCCAAACATCTTTTTCTTTTTCCCAAGCAGAGATACAAACAACTCCATCGTTATTATAATATCCATCGCAATCAATATGCGAAGAAGCTAAAACAATGGCATCTAAATCTTTTGATATCTCATTCCAGTTTGGAATAATCTCAATAAATTTTATAATATCTCTTTTCTTTAAAAAATGTTTATACCCTCTGCCTGGTTTTTCTACGTCGATGATTACATCTTGCTGCTTGGTGTTCCAGTAGTTTATTGTCTTTTTATGGTTATTTTTTCGTAGGACTACTCCACCAATCACTTTGGGTGTTGATTTACGATTTATATTTTTGATCATAATAAATAGCGCATTTGATGAGATATAGAAACGGAACGTAGTCGAGGACAAAATCGTTCCAAAAGAAATATCATTGTTTGCTCATAAAGGGTGTGAATCTACAAGTAGATGCTGCTGATCGACAAAGCCAGATATAAATGAACTGTTGCGGATCTGTGTAAAAAGGTTTCATCGTGGTAGGTGTCACTTTGGATATAATTCATGAATTATATTTACGGACAGTGACAACAGTAGCTATTGTACGGGGCCGATTACTTTCCATCCATCATTGGTCAGGTAGGTACGGAGTTTTTCCATTGATTTTCCGCCATCGGGATAATAGCATACTTCGGTAATGATCATCTCTTGATCACTGATTTTTTCTCTTTTGGGAAAAGCTCTTTTGATGCCATTAAATTTGGGCATTCCATTTTCTTGCATGTGTTTGATAAAGGATAATTTTAGTACCTCTGCTGTTTTATTTTCTACTGATTCATCCTGAATTCCTTTGCCAATTTTATTGAGCATAAATCTGGCTTCTATCTTAAAATCTTTACATGCCATCGCCTTTTCTATATCATCTTGGTCGTAAGCTTCTTCGATTGCTATGATGGCTCCTTCAGGGGTTTTATTCGAAGGTAGAAAATAATCTTCTCCTTCGTCTACCATCATTCCACCGAGTCCGCGATCAAAATTGACTAGGTCGTTACCTGATAAATGGTCTCTAATTGCTCTGATGGTATAACCACCAATTAATCGTCCATTTTCGATGATCATCCAATCTGAAATTAAATTTCGATCAATACCTATTTTTTGGTTTAAGGTTACGTTTTTAACATCTAAAGGTTGATTGCCCACGATACCAAAAAGATTTCCTTCTTCATCAAAACTAGGTTCAGTTAACCAGATATGTTCAATATTTTTTCCGTCATCTATTTTAACTTTGATAGAAAAATACTGCTGACCTGGTTTGGGAGATACCAGGCAATTCTCAAAATAATGTAAGGTTAATTTCGCTTTTTCGATGGCCCAGTTCATCCCATCGTCTTCGCTCTTTACATTGACCACATTTGAATCCTCCGATCTTTTTTGGACGGTTTCGTTTTTATTTTTTCGATTGAATAATTTGGAAAAAAATCCCATTTTTTTTGATTTTTATTGTGTGTAATAAAATGCTAGAGTTAAATTATTTCCTTAGATATTTTTGTCTAGATACGCGTATGAGCTTGATCTGTTACAACAAAGAAAACAAAAAAATCCGAACCCAAGCTACAGCTCGAATTCGGAATTCCTTTTATTTCGAAAATAGAATTTCTTCTACTTTTTCAACATCTTCTTAACATCCTTATAGACATTCGCTCCGGTAAATCCGAACTTCTGATCTAATACCGTATAAGGTGCAGAGTAGCCGAAGTGATCTAAACCATGAATCATTCCGTCCGTTCCAACGAGTCCTAGCAAGTTAACAGGTAGTCCTGCCGTCAAACCGTACTTGGCTACTTTGGCAGGTAAAACTGATTCTTGATATTTTGCGGTTTGGTTTCGGAATAAGCCTTCACTTGGAGCGGAAACTACCCGTACTTTGATTTTATCTTTTTCTAAGAGTGCAGCACCTTCTAACAGGGTAGCTACTTCTGATCCATTTCCTACTAAAACCACCTTTGGTGTCCCTTTACAATCGTGTACGATATAGGCTCCTTTAGCTGTTTTTTCTGCTTGTTTGTATCGACTACCTCTTCCTACTGCTGGAATATCTTTGATACCTTGACGAGAAAGAATCAAGCCACTTGGGCGATGAAAATCTTCTAAACAAAGTCTCCAAGCGTGCGTCGTTTCTGCGGAGTCACCAGGACGTAAAGCAACAAAACTATTTTTACCATGATGGTTTTTAAGGTGTTCCAAAAGACGGATTTGTGCTTCCTGCTCGACTGGTTGATGTGTTGGTCCATCTTCTCCTACGCGGAACGCATCGTGTGTCCATATAAAGGTCACGTTCGTTTCCATTAAAGCTGCTACTCGAATGGCAGGTTTCATATAATCAGAAAAAGCGAAGAAAGTTGCACAAGCTGGAATTACACCGCCATGTAACGACATTCCGATAGCCAATGCTGCCATCGTTAGTTCAGATACCCCTGCTTGTAAAAATGCTCCAGAGAAGTCTCCTCTTTTAAACGCTTTGGTTTTCTTTAGGAAAAATTCTGTTTTATCACTGTTCGCTAAATCGGCAGAAGCGACGATCATGTTAGGAACGTTTTCTGCTAGGTGTGCTAGTACTGCACCGGATGCGTTACGGGTTGCAGCGTTTGGTTTTTGCTGGATGGAAGCCCAATCAACTTTAGGTGCTTTTTTTGCAAAAAAGTCACGGAACATTTTTCCTTTCTTTTTGTCTTTCGTCATCCAAGCTTTAAAGCTGGCTTTACGTTTTGCTGCGTTACGTTTTTTAGCTGCAAGTGATTTTGTATAAAGCTTTTCTACTTCTGAAAAAATCTGGAATGGTTTCTTTGGATTACCACCAAGACCTTCGATGGTTCGTTCGAAAGAAGCGGAAGATTTACCAAGTGGTTTACCATGAAGTTCTACTTCGCCTTCGTACAATTTATTGTCGTCTTTACGAACGCCTTTCCCCATTTTGGTTTTACCGATGATAAGGGTTGGTCGTTTTGTTTCTGCTTTTCCTGCTTTGATGGCTTTGCGAATTTGATCGTGATTATTACCATCAATCGTTACTACATGCCAGCCCCAAGATTTATATTTCATGGCGGTGTCTTCTCCCGTCACATCATCTACTACGGTAGAAAGTTGAATATCATTGGCATCATAAAACATCACGATACCACCAAGTCCTAAGTGACCAGCAATACGTCCACCTCCTTGTGAGATTTCTTCTTGGACTCCACCATCAGAGATATAAATATAAGTTTGATGGCCTACTCTTTTTCCAAAACGCGCTACTAAAAATTGTTCTGCGATAGCAGCTCCGATTCCGAAAGCGTGTCCTAATCCAAGTGGTCCAGAAGTATTTTCAATTCCTCGTTTGACATCAATTTCGGGATGACCTGGTGTAACGCTACCCCACTGTCGGAATTTTTTTAGATCACTTAATTTATAATTTCCAAGTAGTGCCTGAACACTATAAAGCATCGCAGACATATGTCCTGGATCAAGGAAGAATCGATCTCTTAATTCCCAATTCATATCGGAGGGATCGTAATTCATAAATTCGGAATAGAGTACGTGCACAAAGTCAGCGCCTCCCATTGGACCACCGGGGTGACCAGAGTTAGCTTGTTCAACCATTGCAGCGGAAAGGATCCGAATATTATCAGCCGCACGCATGCTAGGTGAAATTCTTTTTTTAGAAGCCATATAGGTGTTTTTTTTAATTTTAGAATTGTGATGATTTTTGTGTAAAGATAATTTTTTTTTATTTAGAATAAATAGAAGTATTGGTGATTATTTAATTGGGTGTTTAAGATATAAAGTTTATCTTGTTGAGAAGATTAATTAAGTAATGATCAAATGATAATATCTCGATTTGTCTCTGTTGGGACTGTTCAAGTAAAATGTGTCAATCATATATCTGTTATTTTTCTCAATAACCTGCTTGCCAGTAGGCGGGGCCAAGAAGAATTTCTTTAAAAAATACCTTTTCTGACATTAAAAAATATCAATCCCAAATCGAAAAATTATGAATTGTTCTATTGCTAAACGAAAAAACTATGAAAAAACAATGTGCCGAGTGTAGCAACGAATTTATGGGTCGGGCAGATAAGAAATTTTGCTCAGATCAATGCCGTAGTGCTTTTAATAATAAATTGAATAGTGACCATTCGCAGTTTATGCGGAATGTAAATAATATCCTACGTAAAAATCGAAGAATTTTGGCGAAGCTCAATCCGCACGGAAAGAGTAAAGTGCATAAAGATCGGTTATTAGAATTGGGTTTTAAGTTTTCTTATTTTACTAATATTTATCAGACGAAAGCAGGGAAGACTTATCGATTTTGTTATGATCAGGGATATTTGCCGTTGGATGGGGATATGTTTGCGTTGGTGGTGCGGCAGTCTTATGTGGAGTGATATTGTTAATGAAGAATTTTTTAATGAATAATTAATAATGGCGCTTCTAGCGTGTATTTTTTTATGAAGAATTAATAATACGTTTCTGGCGTGTATATCTTTTGACGTGTTTTTTCTCGCAGAGGCCTTCTTTCGTGTAACGTGTATATCTTTTAAGGAAGAATGTGGAATTAATAATGTGCTTCTGGTGTGTGTATCTTTTTACGTGTTTTTTCTTGCGGAAGTGCAGAGACACTTGACCGTGTAACGTGTATATCTTCTGATGTAAAGCTTAGGTAGATTTCAGTATTTAGATTTTTTTAGAAATAGATTGGATAGAATCTGAAGCCGCCGCCGTGGGTGTTCCATTCTAAGGCTGGTGCTGGAAATTTTAGTGCGTTTAGGCAAATCAATAATCCTTTTAAGAATGGTTTTCGGCTTTTGATGCGCGTAAAGTCGATATCGAACGAAAGGTAAAATTGTCTACGACGAGGAAACTCCGTAGGACTGGCTCTGAAGTTAAGGTCATCGACTGCCCAAGTATTAGAAAAACCTCCTAGTAAATTATCTGCACCATATCCTACTGCGATGTTAAGCCATTTAGGTATTTTAGAATCTTCTTTTTTCAGGAAAGAGCGGATGTTAAAAGAAGCCCAGAGAGTTTGCCCGTTATAATCTTTAAGGAAAGTTTCGTAGAATTTTTCTCCATAGAGATCTGCTGCTCGATCTGCTGCGGTGGTAGTTCCTTCGCCATTGACGGCGAAGATAGGCGTACGTGAGTAGGTAACTGGATGTGCGGAAAGTTTGAGGGTGATTCGTTGTTCTTGCCAAGCCAATTCTTGAGCGGCCAGTAGAGCGAGGCCACCCGTATTAAAGGCAATATCTCCTACCGAGAAGCCCCATTTTGTGGAAAAACCATCTAGTACTTCAATACTTGTTTGAAAGAGTGCACCAAATCCTACTCCCATCCACATCGCTTTTTTTCGAGGCATACCCGCCCAGAGTCCACCGTACATTAGGATAAGGCTTTCATTGTAAGCAGAATAAAAATGTCCCACTTTATCCATATCATTCCATTCGCCCCAATCGTTAAAAAAGTGAAAACTAGAACGTTCAAAATCTGCATACCAAGCGGCATTTAATCCGATCATTGTCGCCGCGTAGCCTACGGAGGTTCCTCCAATTAGCGCGTAAGCCCGTGCCTTATTGAGCGTATCCGCTGGCATAAAGAATCCATCTTTCTGTTCTTTTTGTGCCGATACTTGATCACTAAAAAGAAAGAAAACACTAAAAATGGTAAGGAAAATAAATGATTTCATGATCGTAAATTCATATTGGTAAAAATAAGAGATTTTTTGCTTCCTCTTTTCTTCCATCTTGGCCGAATGAAGCAAGTAGCTAACACTTGTCTAGTTTTCACCCTATTATTCAAGTAAAACCACTATTTCAATGTATTTAGTCATACTACTGGACATTTTTTCCATTTGCTGCCTCCCAGATCCGGCAGTACCGCCGGAGAGTAGCCACAAGCCCGCAAATGTCCAGTAGTATGGTATTGTAGTACTAAAAAGTGGTTCAAGAACCTCCAAATTATCTCCAAACTGATTAAATTATAGAATACCGTAGGTTTTAGTTAAATTTGTCAAGTACAAGGCGTGTTTAGGGAGTTTAAGTTTTATTCTAATTTTCCCTATCTCCTCCCCAAAAACTAATGCGTCTCTTAATTGTTATCTTACTAAACAAAACAACTTCATTGGAATAAATTCAATCATAAAACTGTTAACATGAAACAAAATAAATTTATGAGTTTTGCCATTTTGGCATTTATCGGGCTGATTTTATTGGTCAGTCTATCCAACAGCCTTTTCCACAATATTGATCCGGGAGAAAAGGGTATTATTTTCCGGCCTTTTAGTGGTGGATTAGATAAAGAGACTGTTTACGATCAAGGATTTCACGTGATTGCGCCTTGGAATAAGATGTATGTCTATGATGTACGTGTCAACGAATCTTTTGAGAAAATGGATGTTTTATCTAAGAACGGTTTATCCATTGCGGTGGAATTATCGTATCGTTTTAACCCATTACCAGCTAAAATTGGGCATTTGCACGATGAAATTGGGGTAGATTATGTAGAACGAATTATCAAACCAGAAATTCGATCTGCAACGCGAGAAGTCATCGGTAAATATCTTCCAGAAGAACTATATTCTACCAAGCGAGAAGCTATACAAGATGAAATTGAGCAGTCTACCTTAAAGGCCGTACAAGCTAAGTATATCGTTATTGATGCGGTGCTGATTCGTTCGGTACAACTACCAGAAAAGCTAAAAGCGGCAATCGAGCAAAAACTAGAAGAAGAGCAGTTGGCTTTTCAGTATGATTTCTTGCTAGATCGAGAACGTAAAGAATCTGAACGTAAGATTATTGAAGCGCAAGCCAAAGCAGAATCTAACCGTATTCTAAATGCCAGTTTAACAGATAAAATTTTACAAGATAAAGGTATTGAAGCTACGTTAGAACTAGCAAATTCGCCTAATTCTAAGGTAATTATTGTTGGAGGTGGAGATAATGGTTTACCTTTAATTTTGGGTAATTAATTAAAAAAATCGATCAAAAAATCGAAGAATAACCTGCCTCAGCTGACCGTTGAGGCGGGTTATTTTTTTGAGTCAGGGTAAGCGATATGACAAAAAGGGCTGTTTCACTGAAATTTATTGGATTTCGGTATCATTTTAGGTACTTTTATAATAGTATAAACCGTTAATACGACGGGATAAATTATAAGCAACTCAAAGAGTTAGCACAGAACCTACCAATAACCTAAACTGCACCTCATAGCGTGTCTATCCTAAACTTTTCTTTTATCACACTATATCATAGCAAAATGAAGAATTTATATTTGTTAATCTTAGCCTTTTTCCTTTGTATCAATGCAGGATTTTCTCAGATGTCAGATGGTAATTTTGGAGACGAGTGGATCAATTTTGATCAATCGTACTTTAAGATTCCTGTTGCTGATGATGGGATATATCGAATTTCACAGGCTGCCCTTTCTGCGGTGGGAATCCCTGTTTCTCAAATTGCGACGGGTAATTACCAGCTTTATCGACTAGGTGAGCAAGTCCCGATCTATGTATCTTCTACTGGTTTACTAGGTAGTGAGGATTATATTGAGTTTTATGGTCAGAAAAATCGCTCTGAGTTAGATCGACATTTGTTTGCTAATCCTGATGAAGAGATGCTAAATCCAGATTATAGTTTAGTAACGGATACGATGAGTTATTTTTTGACGTGGGTATTTGGAAGCGGGCAAAATAGCTTACGTTTTGATCCTATTCCAAATGATCTTAGTAACCCTCCTCCATCCGAGCCTTTTTTCTGGTACGATGAGCGCCAAGTCTTTACGAGTACCTATATCAAAAAGCGAGAAACTACTGATGGTGTTTCTTATTCCGACTATAATGAGACGGAAGGTTTTGGATCTCCATCTCTTTTGACAACACAACATACCATTCAACCTATTAATCCAGTTATTACGGGGCCAGCTAGTACTTTCAGTACTCGTTTTGGAACGAATTTGCCTGCAAGCTCTGGACATACAATTGCTATTACTTTAAATGATCAATCGCCGATTTACCAAGAAAGCTTTGGTGGTGTAAAGTTAAAAACCGTAGTTACTCCAATTACTAATAGTCTTTTGACTGATAATATTACTGTTAAATTTACGGGAACAGGCGGTACTAACGACAGACATTCTGTAGGAATTATCAGCCTTACTTACCCTCGTAGTTTTGATTTTGGAGGCACAACTTCTTTTGCGTTTTCAATAGAAGCGTCGACAGCCAGTAAGTTTCTTGATATAGAAAATTTTTCAAATATAATGGGTAATCCTGTTTTATATGATTTAACGAATGGACTTAGAATTGAAGGGATTGTAGTAAATGGACGAACGCGAATTGTGTTGCCTCCTTCTAGCCTTGACCGTGATCTAATTCTATTTGAAGAAAATTCTGCATTTACGCAAGTAAATACATTTAGTGAGGCAAATTTTGTTGATTACGCAGAAGATCCTGCCACTTATTTGATCATTTCAAATAGTCGTTTATATAATGATGCGCAAGGAGTTAATCAAGTAGTAGAATACGCCAACTACCGAAGTTCAGCTGCAGGTGGAGGTTTTACTACTCGTGTGGTAGAAATAGAAGATTTATACAATCAATATTCCTATGGCGTCCATCGACATCCTTTGTCTATCAAAAATTTCATTCAAAAAGTGAGGACACAGTGGAATGATTTAGCTTATTTATTGATCATAGGAAAAGGACGAGAGTACTTTAACGTACGAACGCCAGCTCAAGTGGCGGGTGCCCAGTCTACCTTGTTTGTGCCTACTTATGGATTTCCAGGAAGTGATAATTTGCTAACCTCAGAAAATGGTCAACGTTTTCCAGCGGTAGCTACCGGTCGAATTGCAGCTACGAGTCCTGAGGACATTTCCATCTATTTAAAAAAAGTACAAGACCTAGAATCTGTGCAACAAAATAATGGTCAGACGATTGAGGATCGAGCATGGATGAAGCAGATTTTGCATTTAGGAGGTGGAGGTGGAGGTGGAGAACGAGAGGTTATTCGTAATCACCTAGAAGGAATGGAAAATATTATAGAAAATAATGTTTTTGGAGCGGAAGTTACTTCCGTATTTAAAAGTACTAACGATCCGGTACAACAATCTAAATCTGAAGAGATATTTGACCGAATTAATGATGGTGTTTCTATCATTACCTTCTTTGGTCATAGTGGTGTAGGAACTTTTGATTTTGATATTGACAATCCAGACAACTACGAAAATTATAAAAAATATCCATTGATGTTTTCGTTAGGATGTTATTCTGGAAATATTCATACTTCAGCTCGAGGAATCAGTGAAAGGTTTGTTTATTATGAAGATAGAGGTGCCATTGGTTTTGGAGCTACGACAGGTCTAGGATTTATTTCAGGTCTAAACCCATTTATGTCTCGCTTTTATAGTTTGGCTGGAGGATCGTTATATGGTCAAGGGATGGGAGATATTTTACGAGCAACAGTAGAAACCTACAATACAGATTTTAATATTACACGTGGTCCTTTATCACAGCAATTTTCGCTACAAGGAGATCCAGCAGTTAAATTAAATCCGAGTCCGGGGGCAGATTATGTAGTAAATGAAGAAAGTGTAAATTTTAATCCTTCTGTAATTAATGTTCAAGAGTCTTCTTTTAAATTAACATTTAGCGTTTTGAATTTAGGAAAATTTGTTGATGACTCAATTAAAATTGTGGTTGAACAAGAATTTCCAGATGGAAGTCGTATTATTCCAGTAGAGACAAAAATCAAAGCTCCTGAATTTGAGCGTAGCTTAGAGGTAGATATTCCTACTTATGGTAATCTCTCCATAGGGCTTAACAAATTTCATATTACCGTCGACTCAGATAACCAAGTGGACGAATTACCCTCTTTATCAGCAGAATCCAATAATGAACTACGGGTCAACGGTGAACGTGGAATTAGTGTTTATATCACTGGAAGTGGTATTGAACCATCTTATCCACGAGAATATGCGATAGTAGATGATGTCACTGATTTTACGTTAATTGCTCGAACGCTAGATCCTTTAGGAGCTACTAAAGACTACTTATTAGAGATTGATACTACTGAGTTATTCAACAGTCCTTTAATAAAAAGAACAACGGTCAACCAATCAGGAGGACTCATAAAATGGCAACCAAATATTGATTGGCAAGCAGAAGAAGTATATTATTGGCGAGTGAGTCCAGATAGTGTATCTGCGGATATATCTACCAATTGGATGAATAGTTCCTTTGCTTACTTACCCGATAGTGGTAATGGCAATAATGATGGATGGAATCATAGTCATTTTTATCAGCTATCCGATAATCTTTATGATAATTTATTTTTGGAGGAAGGAAGTCGAAAGATGCAGTTTGCAGATAATGTGAGAGATATAAGAATTAGAAACAAAGTATTTACCTCAGATGATATTCCTCGATTTTTTAATAATGGGCAAAACTTTGGTTCTCCTTTTAGATGGACGATACCGGCTGGAATTCAAGTCGCTGTTTTAAACGGAACGACTGCGCAATATTGGATTAATCCTCCAAGAGATTCAGATGGATTTGGAGATTATAGAAGTTTTGGTCATAGTGGCCAAATGGTTGTATTCCCATATAAAACAAACACACCAGAAGAAAGACAAGATTTATTAAATTTCTTAGTAGATACCATTCCTGATGGGAGCTATGTTGTTCTTTATTCAGTCCAAAGAACCCTTACTGCGGATTACACTCCAGAGTTGTGGGCTCAGGACTCTGTTGACTTAGGGTATAATTTATTCAGTATTTTGGAAGAGCAGGGATCTACAGATGTGCGAAAATTGGAATCGAGAGGTGCTGTTCCCTATGTATTTTCCTATCAAAAAGGAGTAGGAAAAATTTCGGAAGGTATTGCAGAAACTATTGACGATGCTATTGTTGTTGAGCAGGGTTTGACTGGATTTTGGTTTGAAGGAACTGCTGCCTCTGAAGCTATTGGGCCAGCAGCCTCATGGGAGGAATTAACATGGAAAGTCGAAACTGATAATCCGAATAGTGAAAATGACACAACGAGTGTCTCTATTTTTGGGCTTAATAGCAATCTAAATATTGACTCTCTTATTTACGAAAACATTCGTGAAGAAAATTTCTCTCTGAGTACAATTGATGCAAAGCGATTTCCTTATTTGAGAGTTGTCTACAACTCTACAGACATTGTAAATAATACAAGTGCTACGCTTGATTATTGGCGTATCAAATATACTGGATTGCCTGATGCAGTTATTAATCCAGCCAGTAGATTTGCTATTTCTACCGATACGATTACCCAAGGGGATCAGTTTAGCTTTGAGTTTGATGTTGAAAATATTACTAAGCATAATATGGATAGTTTACTAATAAACTATACCATCACTGACAATAACAATAATGTTGTTAGTTGGAATGAACGTCGAAGTCCGTTAGATGGACTATCTGTTTTCCCTATTTCTACTAGTTTAGAAACTAGAAATTTAATAGGTACTCAAACGCTACGAATAGAATTAAATCCTAATGAAGATCAACCAGAATTGAGTACTACTAATAATTTTATTTCTTTTCAATTCTTTGTAAATGGTGATCAGGTTAATCCGTTAGTGGATGTGACCTTTGATGGTATTCATATTATGAATGGAGATATTGTTTCTGCTAAACCGGAAATCATGGTTTCGTTAAAAGATGAAAATCAATTTTTGGCTTTATCAGATACCTCGCATATGCGGATATTAATTACCTATCCTGATAATACTACCCGAGAAGTATTATATGAAGATCCGAATCTTTCTTTCTTTCCTGGTGACAATCCACAAGATAAAGCAGAATTGCGTTATTCTCCTAATTTTATACAAGATGGTATTTATAACTTAATTGTCCAAGCGGAAGATGCCAGTGGCAATGCCAGTGGAGAGCTTGATTATAAGACTGCTTTTGAAGTGGTAACCAAGAGAGCGATTTCAAATGTACTTAATTATCCAAATCCTTTTTCTACCAGTACCCGATTTGTTTATACCCTCACAGGAGATGTGTCACCAGATACTTATAAAATTCAGATCATGACGGTGAGTGGAAAAATAATACGGGAAATCACGCAAGATGAAATTGGACCTCTAAAAGTAGGTACACACCAAACAGATTATACGTGGAATGGAACGGATGAATACGGCGGTAAGTTAGCCAATGGTGTTTATCTATATAGAATGGTTACCAAAAATGAAGATGGAGGGGAGTATGAAAAAATTAATACTGCTGCCAATAGCTTTTTTACCAGAGACTTTGGAAAGTTGGTAATTTTACGATAATAGAAAAGTCATCTATATTGGATAATAAATAACAAGATAGACGATTCCTTTAAAAGAGATATTGTGCCTATTCAAAGGTCAATATCTCTTTTTTGTTGTTCCATTATTCTTTCTTTTATTATCTGATTCGAAGTCAAAAGATACTGTTTTGATCTCAAGTAGATCAACATAGCTCCTTTTAAATATTTTATTAGAGGTTTAATTTTTTTATTTCGTAAAAACATCCAAGCAGTCTTAATGGTTTTATTAAGATAACTATCTCTTTTATTAAAACGAACAATTTTGATTAGCTGTGCTTCTTCATAATACCTCCTAGTAATCCATTGTTTTGCGAGATCAGTTTCATTCATGGAAGCCCGATGTGCCAATTTTGCTTTGGTTACCAATAATAATTTCCCTCCTTTTCGTTTTAACCTTTCAAAGAAATCATAATCTTCTCCATACAAATACAGAACCGGATCATACAGTCCAATCTCAATAGCAACCGTTGTACGCATTAATATACAAGCCGCACAGATTGTGGGAATTTCATAAAAATTCTTTGTTTTTTCTGCGTAGATATCTTTAAAAAAATCTTTGTTTTTTAATAGATAAGTAGTTACAACAGTTTCCATTGGAGACTCAAAATCATAATTAAATATCATAGGTGAACAAACCGTTAATTCAGGTTGAAGTAAAAGTACCTTAAGCAATTCTGTAACCATTAAGTTATCAATAATTGTATCTTGATTTAGTAAACAGATAAAATCACAGTTCTTTTCGATTGCTTTTTGAGTACCAATATTACAAGCTCGTCCGTAACCAATTGCTGGTTTTGTTTTTAAATAGATTATATTTTTTTCAGATTGTAAGTTTTCTTGGTATTGGCTTTTAATCCTAGAATTATCAACAATAATAATCTGGATATTAAAATTTTCAGGAAGTAATAGCGTATTTAAGGATCTTATACATTTCATTATAAACTCATCTCCTTCGTAGAATGGGATGATAATTCCTAATTTATGGCCTTTTAATTTATTCATCGTATCAGCCTTTGTAAGTTTGAGTATAATCCTTAAAAAAGGAAAAAATATGCTCGGCTCTCTGTATTAATTTCTCATCTAAGAGATGTTTAAAAGAATATTTTTTAGCCGTATCCCAATATTTAGGATTGAACAAAGAATTAATGGGTACATAATCGAGTTCAAACCCTTCTTTGATTAAATAATTAAAAGTATTTTTATCCATCTCTTTGATTTCATTTGCATTGATTGCTAATATTGTATTATTTTTTTCTAAAAAATCAATCAAACACCTATTATAATATGACCAAGCAATTAAGTATTTGTTTGCTAGAGTTGGGAGTTGTTTTTTTAATCGTCGTCGATGAATAATCAATCTTAACCGATTGATTAATCCATTCTTATATCTTTTTTCGAGACGCTGAAAGTCTCTTTTAAGTAAAGAGTCAACCACTTGTTGATACCCACGAAAAATAACAACATAGGTGGCAGTAGGAACAAGCTCTTGCCATAATGGAAGGAATAAACAAGTGCGTGGATCTTTCCATCCCCATTGAGGATGAAGTGCAGATCTTTGAAGAATCAATTTTTCTGCTTTTTTTTTATAAAAATCATCAATGGTTATTTTTTTTTTGCCATCATTGTATAATGCTACGCCATTTTTCAATAAAATTTGATCTTGTATTTTCACAAAATCAATATCTTCAAAATGCCCATTAGGATTGGTTGCAGAGGGGCCAATCAATCGATCACCTAGGTTTAATCCACAATTTACTAACCAATTACTCAATAGCGAGGTACCCGAACGATGCATCCCCAATACAATTAATACTTTTATTCTATCTCTATTCATACTTAAAGAAATAATTGCTACAGCAATTTTATTTTTTCTTTAGAAAAAATATTTTACAATTTTTATTATAACCGGTGGACATATCTCTCTGATTAATGATTTAAAATTTATCTCAGATTTTAATTTAATATCAATACCATCATCTGCATTTCCGACATTTTTTCTTTTCTTAAAAATCGTAGAATGTGTTTCCTGTCCAGTATTAGTTTCACTAGATGGTCTGCCATTAGAATAATAGTACAATGCTAAAGATTTTCTACTTTGATTAGGAGGACAATTCAAAGGATCGGGATGTCCGTGAAAAGAAAAATCAGTAGTGGAAAATATTGCCATTGTATTAAAAAGAGGCAGAATCCGTTTTTTACAATCTTCCATATTTTGATCCCATAATTCAAAATGTCCGCCAAATTTTTCTTCCCAATTCTTATTGAGATAGACCAATACATTAACCCTTCGATCTAAACCTAATGTAGGATGTTTATTAAAATCTGCATGAATTTTAAGAAATCCACCATTCACAATTTCATGTTGACCTCCACCCTTAAAATAAGGATCTCCGATAAGTTGCTCTTTCATTCCAGTAAGTTTTTGAAGAAATTTCAGAAACGGTTCTGAATTTAAAAAATACATTAACTCTCTAGTTCTGGGTCCAAATAATTCGTCACCTTTCCCACCAAATTTTTTTTGCTTTGAATCATCAAATGCAATTTTGTTAGCTTGTTGAAGATCAGGAAATTCTTCTAAGACTTTAGTTAAAAATTCCGAATTAAAAAAATCATCGAAATAGATATTAGGAAATGGAATTGCTTGAGCATAATTTTCTTTATTCAATTCTGCCAAAGTATCCAAGTCATCATTTTTTAAGTATTTGTTCATGTTGAAACCATTTAAGTAATCTCATTAATATTCCAAGAATGTTCTACTAACATTCCTTTGTAAGGAGTTGGCAATTTTCCTGTTTTAAAGAAAAAACCATCTTCGACTGTTAGCTTAACAGCGTTCGTTAAAACGTCTACTTCTTTTCCATTTACTTTTCCAATAACATCTAAGTGATAAATTCCTACATTCAATGGAAGTTTAGGTATTGTACAGGAGACCATTCCTGACTTGGGAATCTGTAAAAACAATCCATTACCCACTCTACTGTTGCAAACAAAAAGATAATTTCCGTTGGCATCTCTAAATTCTATTCTAATAATTAAATCTGCCAATATAGCATCATTTAAGCGATAAGCTAACTCAATTGTTAATGGTTCTCCGGCAGCGATCAAACTAATGGCGTTATCGAGACCATCAAGTAATTTAATTTTAGTAAATCGCAACAATCCATTTCCAGAACGATCATTTCGATCCAATAATGGCAAATCAGATTCAGAATTAACAAGGGTAGTTTGCAAATAAGTTTCAACTGTTTTTTGAATATCGCCAGCAAACTTCACAATTCCATTTTCGAGGAAAATTCCTCGACTACATAATCGAGTAATACTACTTAAATTATGGCTAACAAAAACGACAGTTCTTCCTGTTTGGGCTACTTCATTCATTTTACCCAAACATTTTTTACGAAAAGCCACATCTCCTACTGCCAACACTTCATCTACGATCAATATCTCTGGTTCCAAATGCGCTGCCACTGCAAAAGCTAGACGAACATACATCCCAGAAGAATAATGTTTTACGGGTGTATCGATAAATTTTTCAACACCGGAAAAATCAATAATTTCATCAAATTTGGCGATGATCTCTTTTTTCTTCATCCCAAGTAAAGAACCATTTAAAAAGATATTTTCTCGACCCGTCAGTTCTGGATGAAAGCCAGTTCCTACCTCTAATAAAGAAGCCACTCTTCCTTTTATTTCTACACTTCCTGTGGTAGGTACGGTAATCCGAGACAGAATTTTTAATAACGTACTTTTCCCCGCTCCGTTTCCTCCGATAATTCCAAGTACTTCTCCTTTTTTAATTTCAAACGAAATATCTTTTAGTGCCCAAAAATCATTGTCTATCGTATTTTTTTTCTTCCCAGAAAAAAAATTACTAATCGTACTACGTAAATCTCCGTTTATAGCCTGTCCTACACTATACCTTTTAGATATATTTTCTACCTTGATTACTGTTTCTTTCATCTCAACTTAAATTATATCTGCAATAACTTGTTCCATTCGACTGAAATATATCCAACCAGAAATAAACAAGCAAAATAATATTAAGAATGACAACCAAATATAAGGAGGAAATTGACTCGTCCCTAATAAACTCCAACGCATTCCTTCTACCACTCCAGCCAATGGGTTAAGAAAAAATAATAATTGATATTTTTCGGGAACAGCGCTCGCTGGAAAAGCGATAGGTGTCCCATACATTCCTACTCTTAAGATTAAAGGCATCACATGCTGAAAGTCTCTAAATCTAATCGTCAGCGCTGACACCCAAATTCCCGAAGCGACACCCGCTAAGATGGCTAAAAAAATAAAAACTGGCAACCAAAATAATTGCATTGTTATCGGATATTGATAAACGAGTAGTAAGATAGCTAGACAGATTAAGACAATTCCAAAATCAATCAAACTGGTAAAAATTTTAGACAGCGGTAATACAAGTCGAGGAAAATAAATTTTCTTAACCATTCCTTGTGCGCTTAATACCGATCGTCCAGCATCACCAGCTAGACTAGCAAAAAAGGTCCACCCACATAATCCAGCCAAAGTATATAAGACGTGAGGAATTCCTGCAGTATCTACTTTTGCTACAGTCCCAAAAACAAAACTCAAGACAACTAGTGTTACGATTGGATTAATGAATGCCCAAGAAAACCCTAGGAAAGACTGTGCGTATTTCACTCTAAAATCTCGCCAAGCAAGCATCCAAAGGAGCTCCCGATATTCCCATATTTCCGTTATCTTTGAACGAAAAGAAGGCCGTTGTGCAGAAAATACTACTTTATGGTTATTCATTGAAAACTAAATTATTACTCTGGGACTGTTCCACCAAGTGTGTCATTTTGCAAACCCGCGCCTCAATCCTAAAAGAAACTCAGCGCGCTGACACACTTTAACAGAACAGTCTCATTACTCCTGACAAAGGTAACGATAGTTTTGGGGTTACCGTTAAAAAACATTAAATTACCCAATACAATTTTAAGAAAAATAAACGCTTAATTAAATGCTAGTATCAATCGTTATTCCTTGTTATAACGTAGCGTTACATCTACCAGAATGTATTGACTCTGCGCTACAACAAGTATATAAGAGCATTGAAATTATAGTAGTTGATAATAATTCTACAGATGATACTTTAATAGTTTTGGAGCAATATCAAAAAAAATATCCTTCTATAGTTCGCGTTTATACCGAAACAAAACAAGGTGCTCCAGCAGCAAGAAATAAAGGATTATCAATGGCAAAAGGAGATTGGATTCAGTTTCTTGACGCCGATGATATTATTTATCCCGAGAAGATTAAACAACAAATCGAGCTGATTCACTCTTTCTCAGATAGCGACTTGATTATATCTAATTATTGGTGTAAAATTTCTGAATCAGAAACAATTAAGGTAGCCTATACTAAAAGTGATTTATGGCAATCTCTCTTACGAGGTAGATTGGGAATTACTTCATGTAATTTATGGAGAAAAGAAAAAATAGAACAAGTCGGCGGATGGAATGAAAAGATGAGCTCTAGTCAAGAATATGATTTATTGTTTAGGCTATTAAAAATGGATGCAAACGTTGCATTCGATAGTACGTTTAATACGCTTGTTAGAAGGCAGTTAAATTCTATCTCTAGTTCCACTGTTAATCAACATTTGATTTGGAGAACATTGATCGATCAAAGAATACAAGTCAAGGATTTTTTAAGGAACACGCATCTTTTGTATTATAAAAAAAATGAATCCTTGATAGACCAAGCTATAATAGTCTATCTATCTCACTATGGAATTTATGAATTAAAAGAAGCGTTAAAAATTTATCGTCAGCATATTAATAAGTTTACAAAACTTAATCAGGGAGGACGTTTTTATCAATGGGCTTATAATACTTTTGGATTTAAATGGGGTATAATTCTTTACCGAAAGTATTTGAGCCTATTAAAAACTATTGGGAAATACAATTCCTAAAACAGTATTTTCATAGATTTTTTTATAAAAAACCTTATAAATCGATGAGTCACCATCTAAAATATAAAATCAAAACATTTTCCTATAAGACAATTTCAATATTTAAAGATTTTGATCCTTCTAATGCTATTTCACTATTCTGTGATCCTCGAGGTGGGAGCACTTGGCTCGCAGAAACCCTAAATACCATTGCTAACTCCACAATTATTGATGAGCCACTACACCTTAAGAACATGAAATCACTTCGAGAAATGAAATTCTCTTGGAGGCAATACATACCTGAAGATGCAAAATGGCCTGAAGCAAAATTATTTTTCCATCAAGTCCTCAGAGGAAAAAAACTAAACGCTGGAACTTGTTACCGCAATACACCTTTAGAAGTAATTCAAGCACAGCAGGCCATTTTAAAAATTATTAGAGGAAAAGCATTGTTACCTTGGTATGTAAAACAATTTGATTTTAAACACAAACCTCTTTTTGTTATTCGTCATCCATTTGCAGTTATTGCATCTCAATTAAATCACAAAGCTTGGAATTATGCTTTTCATAAATTTCAAATTCCTTCTTCTCCGTTTAAAGAATTTTACGAACCTCATGAAGCGTTTTTAAAATCGCTAAAAACTAAAGAAGAGCAACTGACTGCTCGCTGGTGTATGACCAATAATATCGTATTAAATCATCCTCAAAATAATCATTCATGGATTAGTATAAATTATGAAGATTTAATTTTAAAGTCTAATGAATCTTTTAGACATATTTTTAACGTCTGGGATTTAGAAATACCAAAAATACTCTTTTCCAAGATTAATAAACCGAGTACGACTACGGTTGGAAAAACTCAAATAGAGTCAGAACAGCTTTTAAAAGGTTGGCAAAAAAAGTTATCGTCAACTCAAATTGATCGTCTACAAAAGGTATTAGATTATTTTGAGGTCACTTACTATAGTAGTAGAGAAGTGTTACCTATTATTACTGCGGATAAAGTTCAGGATCAAAGACTATAAGCATAGAAATTCAATAAAAGCTAATTCGTAGATCACATACATTTTCTAGTATCTCCAAATAGATTTTTCTTAATTTAACTTTCAAAACAGACATTAATTTGATTAAGATATTTTTTCAGGATAAAAATACTATTTTCAAAGCAAGAATTGATTATGTTTTGAACTTTATAGAGTCTCATCCTCTAATAGAGAATAAATTAAAATTTTCAAGAAATGCAACCCTTGCTTATGATCTCACTTGTAATTATGGCACCCCTAATTCAGATGGTTTTTTTATTCCCGGTCAAGATCTAATTTTTTCAAATAATCACCAAAACACCTTCACTAACTTAGTTACAAATCAGTATACTTATCAATCTTTAAAACTCTATAGCGTATCTTCAGAAAAAGAAGGGTCGGCTATTTTCATAAAAAACAAAGAGTTTCAGTTTGACATTATAGAAACTATTTTTTTTCATATCTCCCGAATCGAAGAATGGTATTGTGAGGACCGACAATTAGATGAGTGTAATATGATGAAATCAGCAGAACAGTTTTTAGTAAAGAACCAACTTTATCATCTTCCGGTAATTGATCATCTTATCTTTGCTTTCGCAAACGCCATCGGATTAAAATTAACGCCACAAAAAACAACCTTTAGAATTACCCATGATATAGATGAAGTTTTCCAAAACCCTTCTTTGTTTAGTACGATTCGAAGAACTGGAGGTATACTTTGGAGAAGACAAAAGCTTAGCGCTATTCCAAAAATTTGGTCTGCTCATTTTCATCAAAGAAACGAATATAATACGTTTGACTGGATGCTTAGCGACCAATCAAATATTGAAAAATGTATTTATTTTTTGGTGGGAGGAACCACTAGATATGACACGCCTTACCCCTTGGATACAGATGAGATGAAAACTATTTTTCGACTTTGTAAAGAAAGAAACTATCAGATCGGAATTCATCCAAGCTATGATTGTTGGAGAAATAAAGAATTATTAAAAACAGAAAAAGAAAGACTAGAACAGCAGATCAACCTGCCCATTATTATCAGTAGACAACATTATCTTCATTTTGATTTTAAAAAAACACCTGAACTTTTAATCCAAAATAAAATACAAGAAGATTCATCTATCGGATATAGAGATAAAATTGGCTTTCGTTCTGGTACTGGATTTGGATATCGTCTTTATAATTTTAAGAACGAAGCACCCTTTGATTTTGTCGAAGTACCTTTAATTTTCATGGATAGTGCTCTGTTTAAAGAAACAGACCACGATTTACGAAAAACAACAGAACAATGGAATAATTTTTTAGCTGAAAATAAATTTCATACAAAAATTACCTTTAATTTTCACAATTCCAGATTCTATGATGCGCATATAAATAAAATTCCTTTAAAGAAATGGTATCAAAAATTACTCTCATCCATTTGAGTCATAGATAAGATCAAAACAAAAAAAGGCTATGAATCCATGAAACGCTTCGACTAAGTGTATTATTTGATTTCTTTATAAAAACAAATCTCCTTTTACTTCTCTAATCTGTTTGGTCAACACCTTAATTTCTTGCTCTTTTGATTTTGGATAAATCATTAGCACATCATCTTCATCTACGATAATATAATTATCTAAATCACGAAGAACGACTAGTTTATCTTTCGGCATTCGAACTAAACAATTGGTTACATCATCTAAGAATACGTTATCGGCTTGGAGTAGGTTACCTTGTTCATCACGGTCTCCTTCTGCGTGTAGCGAGGCCCAAGTACCAAGGTCAGACCAGCCAAAGTCAACAGGAATGGTATAAATATTATCCGCATTCTCCATAATGGCGTAATCCACTGAGATACTAGGAGTCGTAGGATATGCTTGATTGATAAAATCTTGCTCTCCACCTGTATTATAGCTTGTACTCCCCTTTTCGAGAATCTTATATATTTCGTTAGAATGTTTTTCAAAAGCGGCTAG
>JALZUU010000133.1 GCA_023300665.1 Saprospiraceae bacterium
GTCAATGTCTTTTAAACAGGCACCTCGCTTACCACCAAATCTAGATTTGTTGGACGGGTCGGTGCCTGTTTAAAAGACACAGCGCCGACCCACAACGTTCTTCACAATTAAATAAAAAAATATGAACTTGAAAATAGTGATTCTTCTACTTTTAATTAGCATCAATTTCTTGACCGCTCAAACAACAGAAATCCCAGATCCAAATTTTGAACAAGCATTAATTGACTTAGGTTATGATTCAGGAATGCCGGATGGATTTGTTTTTACCGACAGTATTAACACAATCACTGACTTATCTATTTCTAATAAAAACATTAATAGTCTTGTTGGAATTGAAGACTTCTCATTATTGAATGAGTTATACTGTGCTAGTAATAACCTTACCACTATAGATTTATCTCAAAACACATTATTAACAAGCTTGAATTGTGTAAACAATGCTGTTGTAAGTTTAAATTTATCTCAAAATATATTGCTTACTACTTTGAATTGTGGAAGTAATAATCTGGAAAGTATAGACATTACTCAAAATACTTTATTATCTTCTTTTTTCTGTTCTAATAATAGCCTTCTAACTTTAGATCTATCTCAAAATGCATTATTAAGTCTATTTCAGTGTGAAAATAATAATCTTACAAATTTAGATTTAACTCAGAATATGGAGTTGAGGCAAATAAACTGTCGCAATAATGGCCTTACAACTTTAGATTTTTCACAAAACACCTTATTAGATTTAGTACAATGCTGTAACAATAACTTAGATAATATAGACGTCTCTCAAAACTCCTTATTATCTACTTTGTGGTGTGCTAATAATAATCTTATAATTATTGAAGTTTCTCAGAATATTTTATTGTCTAATTTTGTATGCAATAACAACAATCTTGTCGAATTGGACTTATCTGTAAATATAGAATTAGATAGATTGCTATGTCAAAATAATCAATTGATATGTCTAAATATGAGAAATGGGAATAACCTCAATTTAGAATACCTTGATGCCCAACAAAACTCATCCCTTGATTGTATAGAAGTTGATGATGAAGTATGGTCAACGGTTAACTGGGAAAATGTTGATTCTAACACTTCGTTTAGTAACAACTGTGATAATTCATGTATCTTAGTTGGGACCAATAACATTGATATTGATATTGATTTCAATGTCTTTCCAAATCCTAATCTAGGGAATTTTACAGTTCAATTTGAAGGGTTAATTTCAGAATTAGGTTTAGTATTAATGGATAATTTGGGACATGAGGTATTTAGGGAATCGTATCAATTCTTAGATAAAGTTGATCTTAGCCTAAGAATTCCGAATGGAGTATACTTTCTACGGTTAGATCTACCTTCAGGATATAGTGAAGTTATCAAAATCATAAAGGCAAATTAAAATAAAAAAATATGAAGAACAAAGCATCCAACATCCATACCTCCCATTCGGTCGGCAGGGTGTGGATGCCTGCCGTTATCCATCAGCAAAAGAAAGAAAAGATCTTAATTAATTACGAATGCATAAAAAGAAAACTAGGAAATATATTTTAGCGGGTTAAATAAAATCTAACCAATCATGAAAATACAATATTTGTACCCTTCTCTTAAAGGCTTTGGTTACCTATTACTACTTGGTTGCTTAGTAGTATTAACAGTTTCTTGTAATAATACTCCTCAAAATATTGGTTTACCGATCGGTAGTACTTATGATGGTGGTTCTATAGATATAGAGTGTATTTATCCTTATACGGAAGAATTACATGAATTTGAGATGATCCCTGAAAAAATTAAACTTCAGGCTAAGATGGCTTTATTAGAATATTTGGAACCTGACGAAATAGATCGTCAGCTGGAATTTGTAGCCTTTAAATCTTATGCGGAGAGTTCAAAACTAAAAGAGCACAAGTTAAAATGTGCTTATAGTATGCACTATATTCGACATATTGACAATGGAGTCATTTCATCTCTTGGTGTTAGATTAATATTTGATAAGGACCAAGAATATAAATCGCAATATGGATTTGGAAATTTAAATGCTGACTCTCCGAATAAAAACTATATATCAAAATCTACCTTAAAAAAAATTCTAAAGAAGAACAATTTTTCACGATACGATAAGGTAGCTCTTCAGCTTCTTCCTAATGACGTCCCAAGTTTAATTTTTACTAAGAATGCGATTTACACTAAGAGAACAATATTTAGGAAAAAAATAGGAGTATTTAAGCGTAGATCAGTGGCAAGGGTCAATTTACGGACTGGAGAATTTAACTCTAAAGAAGAATGGAGGAAAGCTACGGCTACAAATTTTAACTTGTTACCGAGATATGGAGGAGGAAAAAGAATATCAGAACATATGGTGAAATATCAATTTTTTATTGATAGTATGTTGCAAGATGGAAAAACGCGTAGGTCTGCTTCAAAAGAACTTACGATGCAAGCCAAATACTTAGCGAAGAAAAAACCTAAAGAAGCCATGACACTTTGCAATAAAGCTTATCTAATAGATTCAACCAATGCAGATGTTTATTTGTGTTTTGGAAATATTTTAAAGCCGTTAAATCTTGGCCCTAATTCAACTCGACCTACTAATGTTACCTATTGGTATGAGACTGCATTGGCTTTGGATTCCAATAATGTGGACTTACTGAGGTTTTTGGCAAACGAGGAATCCATGAGTTTGGTCCGACAACGAGATCTTTTCGGTTACAGTTATGATGAAAGTAATAAAACAAAATGCCAGGCTATTTTCGATAAAGCAGAAGCATATTATCTTAAGGCTATTGCACTGGCTCCAAAACATTTGGAAACGATGAATAGTTTAGCCAAATTTTATACAAAAAATGGTAAATTCAAAAATGCGGAGACCTATTATTTTAAATCTTTAGAACTTTCTCCAGGCGATTTTGAAACGATAAATGACCTAACCATGATGTACATAGATAAACAAGATTGTAAAAAAGTATTAGCTTATTATAAAAAATATAAAACCCATGGAGGGCCTAGAAATCTACAACGTATTAAGACTTTTTTAAAAGGATGTAATGCTATTTAGGAATAGTTTATTGAACTGGTGTTTGTGAAATGAGACCATACTTTAACGAGCAAAAGAAAGTGAAAAATAGCCGATGGATAACATAGCATCTAACATCCATTCCTCCCATTCGGTCGGTACAGTGTAGATGCCTAACCGATGTACTGCCATCACTCCGCTCCGCTCCGGAGGGCAGCACATCGTTGTGGGTCGGCGCTGAAATCGGCGTTGAGCAAAGGGGCAGTTAATATCAGT
>JALZUU010000134.1 GCA_023300665.1 Saprospiraceae bacterium
ACCGCTCTGCGGTCATTTTCCCTGTCAAAGCTTTATGACCGCAGAGCGGTCACAGTATATTAGCCAAGGTTTGGCGTTAGAGGTTTCGACCGCAGAGCGGTCGCAGTATTTCGTAAAAGGTGCAGAAGTTTTTTCGTTCATTGAACACCCTAGCAAAAAGCAAAAGCAATAAAAAACTCAATAATTTAATTAGAACACATGTCAAAGCAAGAAACATTTTTAAAAAATATCCAAGACGGATACACCTTTAAAGGACGGTTTATCAATCTAGGTGGTGCCATGCTTGATGGTGAAGTAGTGTCTGACGCCATGGTACGTTTACCACTAAAAATGATGAACCGGCACGGACTCATCGCGGGTGCAACCGGATCAGGAAAAACCAAGACTTTACAAATATTAGCAGAGCAACTTTCTACCCAGGGCGTACCTGTACTTTTGATGGACGTCAAGGGTGATTTAAGTGGAATTGCAGTTCCCTCTGAAGGACATCCAAAGATCGATGAACGTCATGCTAAGATCGGAATCCCTTTTGAAGCAGGTGATAGCCCAGTAGAATTTTTAACCTTATCGGATGAAAAAGGTGCGAAGCTAAGAGCGACCGTGACGGAGTTTGGTCCTACTTTATTTTCAAAAATCCTAGAATTAAACAACACACAAAGTGGTATTGTCTCTGTTTTATTTAAATACTGTGATGATAACGAACTGGCACTGTTGGATTTAGACGATTTTAAGAAAGTATTACAATATGCTACCGGAGATGGACGAAAAGAAATTGAAGCGGAGTATGGTCGAATTTCTACCGTTTCAGCAGGTTCGATTTTAAGAAAAATAGTAGAACTAGAACAGCAAGGAGCAGATGTGTTTTTTGGTGAAACTTCTTTCGATGTACAAGATTTACTGCGAACTCGGGATGATAAAGGAATCGTTTCTATTCTTCGATTGACGGATATTCAAGACAAACCAAAATTGTTCTCAACTTTTATGCTGCAAATGCTAGCAGAAGTATATTCGACCTTTCCAGAAGAAGGAGATAGCGAAAAACCCAAGTTAGTCATCTTTATTGATGAAGCACACTTGGTATTTGACGAAGCAAGTAAAGCATTATTAGATCAGATAGAATCGATTGTGAAATTGATTCGTTCGAAAGGGGTTGGGCTCTATTTTATTACCCAAAATCCAACCGATATTCCAGACGCAGTATTGAGTCAATTAGGTCTAAAAATGCAACATGCTTTGCGGGCATTTACCGCTAAGGATCGAAAAGCGATTAAGTTAGCTGCACAAAATTATCCTGATTCGGAGTATTATGATACTGCTTCTTTGTTAACTGAGTTAGGAATTGGAGAAGCTTTGGTCACGACATTAAACGAAAAAGGGATTCCAACTCCATTAGCGCATACAATGCTTCGAGCACCACAAAGCCGGATGGATGTATTGACTGCTCATGAGATTGATGCAGTACTTGATCAGTCCGAGGTGATAGAAAAATATAATGAAGTGATCAACCGAGAAAGTGCTTATGAAATCCTATCTGGTAAGATAGAAGAGGCCCAAGAGGAAGAGCACAAAGAAAAAATGACCAAGCAAAAGAAAAAGGTATCTCGTAAAAAAGAAAAGTCAACCATGGAAAAAGTGGTTTCTAATACTACTACTCGACAAATTGGTCGAACGGTGGCCAGAGAATTAACTCGAGGTCTATTAGGCGTTTTAGGGATCAAAACTACCACCCGTAGAAAAAGTCGCAAAAAGACCGGATGGTTTTAAATCGATTAATCGTTCTAGCTTTGCTAGGAGACGGTTTATGCAGGGATTTTGATCTTGCCTAATTCCTGAAGGGCCAGAACGTTTATTAATGGACGCTCTGGCCTTTCTGATTGTTTTGATTAAAGCGGAATAAACAACAAAATGAAATCGGTGAAATAGCTAGTGGTTTCCGTACCAATAGACAAGTAATTATAGTACTTTTGTAAAAAAAAATAGATGGCAACGACCAAGAAAATAGAGACAAAAGAATCGTTTCAATTTAAACAGTTTACAGTGCTTCAAGATAACGCTACTATGAAGGTAGGGACCGATGGTGTATTATTAGGAGCTTGGGCGGATATTTCGAATACCAAAAAAGTGTTGGATATCGGGACAGGAACAGGTGTTATTGCTTTGATGATGGCGCAAAGACTCCCTTCGGCTGAAGTACATGCTGTAGAAATTAGTAAAGAAGCTTCTGAAATAGCGAAAGAAAATTTTGCCAACTCAGGCTGGTCTGACCGAATGAAGTTGCTTAATTTACCCGTACAAGATTTTGCGAAAATTACAGATCACAGCTATGATTTGATTGTGAGTAATCCGCCTTTTTTTAGCGGAGGTACCTTTTCAAGCAATGAAAATAAAAACCTGATGCGACATACCGTTCGGTTGCCCAATGGAGACCTACTACACGCCGTACGTAGATTATTGAATAAATCGGGTCGCTTTGCGGTGATCCTTCCTTATATCGAAGGATTGCGCTTTGAAGAGATGGCTAGACAGTATCATTTCTATGTTACCAAAAAAACGAGTGTACTGCCTACCAAAGAAAAATCCGTAGAACGCCTATTACTAGAATTTGCTTACGAAGAAAACGAATTAGAAGAAAAGACCTTAGTAGTGGAGACGAGCAAACGACATGTTTACACAGATGATTATATAGCCCTCACAAAGGATTTTTATTTAAAAATGTAAATGGTTTATCCGCTACTTCCTTTTCAAAGATAAAAAAAAGAGACGTTCAGTTACTGAACGTCTCTTTTTATATCTAAGCTAAGCATCAAACATGAAGCTGTTTAGAGTTTCTCAAAAGAGACGAAGATAAGTGCTGATAATCAATGACTTGTCTGTAGTCATTTTGTATTAACCATACTACTGGACATTTGCGGGCTTCTGGCTACTCTCCGGCGGTACTGCCGGAGCTGGGAGGCAGCAAATGGAAGAAATGTCCAGTAGTATGTGTATTAACTTTAAACAGCTTCATTAATAGGTTGTGATTTGATGATTCTTTGTGCTGCCTCCAAAATGCGCGTATCTGCCAGTTCGACATATCCGCCGTCAGGGCCAGGATGAATGTGTTTGCCAATAATCTGGTTATCAGCATTATACTTCTTTGCGCCAAAATAATTCCTTACCGCCTGTTCCTCTATTTTTAGTTCACGAGCGATACGGCTAACACTGCCAGTAGGCAGGCTGTGCTTTAAGTTGCGAAGTTCCTTAAAAGTGATATTCATAATGAAGTAAGTTTTAAGTAAGATGATTAAAAAATAGTATCAAAGTTGGATAATGGGGTAGAAGAGGCTCTAAATAAAGAGCTTTCTGTTTAATATTTCGTTAAATTATGTAATGTCAAATTATTATCATAATAAAAAGCAGTATTAAATAAAGTTTATTTCTTGTTATGTAAATTTCACCATATTATATATGGATTTGCTTTGAAATTGTAAATATGTAAAATATTTTGAATGTGTTGTTTGTTTTTTAGATTATTTTTTAAAATTAATTTGTCCACGTACTTAATAGAATAACAGCAAAAAAAAAATACCGAAACACACTGTGTGTTTCGGTATTAGAATTCTATTTAAATTCCTCGAAAGGAAAAATGTGCAATATTATTAAGCAGCACCTCCGTTTAGATTATCTTGCCATTCAGAGAGTTCGCTCCACTTACCTTGAGCAGCTAATTGAGCTTGTTTAGCCCAAGTCGTTGGATCGTGCATTTTGTATCGAGATCCTGCGTCAGCAAGTACTCCTTTGATTTTTTCTGTTGGCGTTTCAGAAAGTTGCTTCCAAGATGTGATACCTGCTTCGTATAGCAGTTGTTCAATCTTAGGTCCAATTCCTTCTACCACCTTCAAGTTATCAGGATCCGTTGTAATCACCTGGCTAAGCTCTTCGATCTGTGTATCTTGTTTTTCGATACGAGTAGTAATACCGTTGCTAGTGCTTTTAATCACTTTTCGACCCGTTACTTCACGAATTACTTCTACTGGCTTGATTGTTTGAGTATTCGTATTGGTAGAAACGGCTACCTCACGGATTACCTCTACTTCACGAATCACTTCTACTTCTTTGATGATCTGAACAGGTACTTCTTTGATGACTTCTACCTCTTTGATGACCTCTACTTCTTTGATGACCTCAACAGGTACCTCTTTGATTACTTCCACTTCTTGAATTACTTGAACAGGCACTTCGCGAATCACTTCGATTTCTCGAATCACTTGAACAGGTACTTCTTTGGTTACTTCCTTCGTTACTTCTACTTCTTTAATCACTTCTACCGGTACTTCACGGATCACTTCGATTTCGTTGATTACCTGTACCTCTTTGATTACCTCAACAGGTACTTCTTTGATTACTTCAATTTCTTTGATTACTTGAACAGGTACTTCTTTGATCACTTCTACATGTTTGATCACTTCTACCTCTTTGATCACTTGTACAGGTATTTCTTTAATTATTTCTACTTCTTTGATCACTTCTACTTCCTTGATTACCTGAACAGGGATTTCTTTAACTACCTGAACTTCCTTAATCACCTCTACTTCCTTGATCACTTCAAAAGGTACCTCTTTGATCACCTCTATTTCGTTGATTATCTCAACTTCTTTAATCACTTCTACAGGAACTTTTACTTCTTTGATCACTTCCACATTTTTGATCACCTCTACCTCTTTAATTACTTCTACCTCTACTTCTTTGATCACTTCCACTTCATTGATTACTTCTACTTCCTTGATCACCTCCACCTCTTTGATTACTTCTACTTCTTTGATCATTTCTACAGAAACCTCCTTGATTACTTCCACTTCTTTAATGATCTCTACTTCTCTAGTAACTGGAACGTCACGGGTAAGTTCAACCGTTTTCATTACTTCTACTTCCTTAATTACTTCTACAGGCACTTCTTTGATTACTTCCACGATCTCTTTTACTTCCACGATCCTATCCACCATCACTTCTTTAATTACTTCAATCTCCTTGATCACTTCTACTTCTTTAATCACTTGTACAGGTACTTCGCGAATCACCTCTACTTCTTTGATTACCTCAATGGTTTTTTCAACAGGAACTTCCTTGATAATTTCAACCATCTTAACGTTGTCAATTTCTTTGAATAATTCAACAGGAACTTCTTTGATGATCTCAATTTCTTTGATCACATCTTGTTTCTTAATAATTACCTTATCTCGGAAAACTTCCACCTCTTTAATTACTTCTACCTCTTTAATCACTTGAACAGGTACTTCTTTAATTACCTCTATATTTTTGATTACTTCTACCGGTACTTCTTTGACTATTTCTACTTCTTTGATTACTTCCACCTCTCTTACTTCACTAGCAGCTTGACGAGCCAATCTAAGATCCGTTTCTACCTGAGCAAAATTCGTTTTCATTGAATTATAATCCGTCTCAAGGCTGGTTTTAGCCTTTAAGTTGGTATCTAATTCTGTTTGTAAGAGTGAAACCTTTTTCTTTGATTCAGTTTCTAACTCTTGATATCGGCCGGACATCATAAAATTTTTGATCCAGTACCCTAATAGCCAAGAGAAACACATGCCTAGCATAATGGGGAACCAGCAGTTCCAAAAGCCTGCAAGTAAGATTGAATTCGATAACATAGTCTAGTTGTTTGTTAATATATGTGATAAATAATATTGCCAAAATTTAAACCTAGATATATTTAATATCTAGGGAACACATCAGTAAATGATATGAATTTTTCTATATATATTTTACTGATTGTAAATTAAGTAGAAAACTTATAAATAGCAAAATAATATTCAGTTATGTAAGGTCTGAAAATTTAAAGTCCTAGAATTGTGTGTAAGGCGAATTGTGATTCTCTTCTGACAGTTACAGTTAAAGGGATTTAAGTTTTCTCTCAATTTTATCGTATGTTTTATATTAGGAAGGTAGAATCCTTATTCCTAAGATAATTACGAAGGTAAGATAAACTTTTATTTTATTATAAAAAAATAAACTTTAGAATTACATTTTTAGGCAAAAGTAAACATTCTGATTTTTACAAAGAAGCGTTTTTAATGCTTTTTCAAAAAATACTTTTTTAAAATTTCGCCATTTTTCTTTAAAATCTGTAACTTTACACAGAATATAGAAATTACTCCACTAGTTTTAGGACGTAGTTTTTCCCGAAAAGTCATCAACAACTTTTTTTAATTTTACTAATTCAGAATCACACCTAAGGGCAAGCATTGTTTTTAAATCTAGTATTCTACTATTTTTAGTCAAGGCCTTATCTTTGGTTTGAATCTCAAAAACAAACATTTACTATGAAGCCAACGATTCCTGCAATACTGTTTTCAATTCTCTGGATTTTGGGAGGTTCTTATTTCTTCTCTACACTTTTATGTCCTGCAGCTGCTGCTGGTGCAGCAACTACTAATCTTAGCGTGATCGACGGAGCTTGGAAAGCAACTTCTACTGGAAATTTTGCATTTCCAATGGGTGCTTCTGAAATTTCTATTACAAAGGATGCCCAAGAAAAGGTTTTTACAAAGACAGGTGCTTACCTGCAAGAAAATGGAGGGAAAATGCTCGCACTAACAGGAATTTATGGGGTTACTGAAAAGAATAAAACAGATTTTGCTAATCTAGGGATTGCTCGTGCGGAGGCAGTTAAAGAAGTTTTAGTTAAAAATGGTGCTAACCCTGACCAAATTACAACGGTTGGAGAAGAAAGACCTAAACTAGGTTTTATTGATAGAAAATTATATAACGGAGTTGAATTTGCTTTTTCTACCAATGAAGCTGCTGCTGC
>JALZUU010000135.1 GCA_023300665.1 Saprospiraceae bacterium
TATCGTTCGCAATGGAGTGGAATTTCAGATGGATTTAAATCTGTGACTTCTTTGTTAAATAAGCAAATTGCGAACCTAGTTTTTGTCATTTCAGTTTTCGGTTATAGGGTTATTAATAAGACTCCTAACTTTAGTTCTGTGAATGTACAATGTTAAATTCAACATTACTCACATTTAACATTTTTTTAATGTAAAGTAATGAATTTTCAGATTTTTTTTAACAAAAATACTACCTATTTAATTGATAGCCAACTAGATAATTACATTTAGAATATTGCATAGTTTATTTCCCTAATTGACGCCCAACAACCCAACACCCACAACAACCCCACGGATGTCCAGTATTCCAAACTTAAAGATAAACAATATCCACAACTTTTAACACTACCATAACTTTTTACTGCTATCCATATTTCCTCAATCTAAATTATTTTATAATAAACAATAATTATATTGCCATAACAAATAGGGTTTGACATTTCTTTTTGATAAACCAACACAAAAAAATCCTCCCCGAATCAATTTCGAAGAGGATTTTTGTATTCCACCAAAGTGAAAAACTATCCTATCATAATCTATCGGATAGTTGGTCCACCTATGTTTGTTTTTCATCACCCCACTACTCTACCACCACCTTAAGCACCTCCACTCCTTCATCTGAACGAACCTTTACCAAGTAAGCTCCTTTTGCCCAATCAGTGCAATCAAAATCATAAACGGTTCTAGCACCCGTATATATAAAACTATGTTGCTCGATCAGCTCACCGATTACATTGATTACTTCTACCTTTAAGTCGGCAGGAGTCGTTCCTTCGATCGAAAGATGAAAATTATCTTGACTTGGATTTGGAAAGAGGTCAAGGGTTTGCGAAAGCGAGGATTGCTCAGATACGTTTACGGTTTCTGATGTACTGCGTAAAAAGATGGGTGCTCCTGTTAGACTAATTCCAGTTGGGGAAACATTGGTCAGGCTACCTGTTTGAGAAAAATTCCATGTTCGTTTTTCTAAGTTGACAATGTTCATGGAGGCAGGGATACTATAATTAGCAGTCGCTACTTCGGATCGGTCTGTTTCGGTTCTTGCCCACAAGACAAAGGTATAAGAGCCATCGTTATTTTCGTAAGCAGCACCACCAACATTGGTTGGAAGATTGAGGTCTTCCGTAGCTGCAGCATCATAAGTTCCATCTGCTAAAAGAGAGGTCATGGTTTGGGCAGCAATCCCTTGGTCAGTTATTTGCTCCTGGGAAGGTTCAATATTGGAGAGGCGATGAAAAAGTCCCATGGCATCAAAACCACTAAAAGAACTTTCTGGTGATTTTTTTCTAGCTAATTGAAAAAGGTCATATTGGACAATATCATTTTTCTCACAAGCAACCCGTGTTTTGATGGTAAAATTACGTTGCGCTTCGTCAGAACCCATATCTTCGCCAAAAGCGATCGCTGGTATATTTGACTCCGTGATGATCCATACTTTTGAAGGATACGTTTGATCGTTATAACCATAAGCGTCTAGCACCGCGCTAAATTCTGATTGCTTTTGGATGATTCCATCAGTCGCTGCATCCGAGTGTCGGAAATAATCAAAGTCACCAATATCGTTATTCCAGTCACGTAAACTTCCATCAATATGTGGATAAGAATGATAACTCAACACATCAAAATAGGCACCTCCTTTATGAGGATATTCGTCGGTAACTTGACCTCCATTTGGATTATCACTATGTCGCATAATCAAATCTAAAAAAGACGGAAAGCCCAATCCTCCAACTGCCACATAAGCATCTGGATCTATGGTTTTAATCACCTCGTAACTAATTCGTAGCATTCGAATATATTCAAAAACTGGGGCACGGATAGACATATCGCAAGGCTCCGGAATATTCTCAAACCAATTACCATCTTGACCGGGACCTTTAAACCCATTGCCTGAATGATCAAAATCTGGTTCGTTCCAAATTTCCCAAAACTTCACATAATCTTGATAGAGGGTTACCATTCGGTACACATATAATGCATAGTGATTGTCATCATTTACAGGAGTACCATTCGCACCACCATCCCAGATATCGAGATACATGTTGGAGAACAATTCAGATTGATGATTTGGACAATAAAAGGTAGTGTCTCGGTGCTCATCGGTGGGATAACCAATAAAAGTTACGTGATCTGTCATTCCGACAGATTGGTAATGTTGGAAATCATCGACCTCAACTTCATATCCCCATTGTTCCAGAAAAAATTCTGGTAAGGTAGCACGAAATGCTTCCACTCCTGCTCCACCAAGACCTAGACTGCTGCTGCCAGCGGCAATATCTGCTAAGTCTTCATCTCCCCAAGCTCCTCCATGAAATCCAGGATTGACCCCAAAGTGAAATTTTCCATTATAATCAGGAACTTGATCTTTGGCCGTAAAATTAATTTGAGCGTTTAGCATCCAGCTAAAGCAAATAAAAGTTAATACCGTGGTGATAATTTTATTCATAACTATCCAATTTATATTCTTGAAAAAGGTTTTTGTGAAAATTATATTTTTTATATAGAGACTTAGAAGCTGTTTAAGAATGTTCACAAAAGGTGAGGATAAGTGCTTGATAATGTGGTCGATGCTCATTTTTTTCTGAATAGCCTAAGCTATTGAGATAAAAATAGCAGAAGATTCACGTTATCAATGACTTGTCCGCAACCATTGTGCTTCATTTTTAAACAGCTTCTTAGCTCATGTTTAGATATACGCATTTTACCAAGCTTGAAGTCAAGCTTAATTTCTCTATCAACCATAGCATAACTAATAATATGGACTATGAAAGAAAGTTAATTAACGAATTTGATTAAGGGTAAAATGGGTAGCCTGTGTGGAAAAGTGAATACAAAGGTATATACTTCCATTGGAAATGCAAAATTTTGGGGTTTGATTTTTGGGTTGACTTCTGTAGTAATAGCGATTGCACCCTGACTCTCCGCCCTTTATTGACTATTGGTTTTTATTTTTTTAATAGTTTTTTTACAGAAACAATATTTTTCCCATCTCTTATTACCAGAAAGTAAATACCGTTTATTAAGTCGTTTGTATCAATAGAAGTGTTATTAATAAATCTCCCATTAAGTAAACTATTTCCAAGAACATCATTAATTTCATAGTTTAGAAGGTGGTTTTCGGGGTTATTAATTTCAATGTTTAGAAAATGATTAATTGGATTAGGAAAAATTTTAAGTGCTGATTTAGATAAGTTATTAGAAGTAGTCGTAGAAGTAATATTACAATTTCTCTTTAGCCATTCCGGAATTTCGGGACCATTTTCACCCATAAAAACCACCTCACAATCTTCTGTAACCAAAAAATTCCAATAATGATAAGCGGTACATCCGGAAGGACAATCTCCCCACCCGACCGAGAAACTATAATGACGGTCATTTCCATTTTTTTGATAAATTATTTCATTTCCAGAACCCACATGTAGTTTTCTCTCCGCAAATATTATACTGTCCATCATATCTATGCTATCCGCTAAAGGAATCATATTAATGTATTGATCAGTGGTAATTTTAAAAGAGACAGAAAGTTTTCCATCATAATAAAAACCCCATCTTTCCAAGAATGCATTAAATTCGTCGTCATAAGTATTTAAGTCTCCATTCTCCCAATTTGAATACCAGCTTACGCTTGTATCTGGGTTAACATACATGGTATGAAAGATTCTCAAACTATTATTAAATTTACCGAAATGATGGATGCAATAAATATCAAATATTTCATCTCTTTCTGGTGAAGTCGAAGTGAAAATAGCAGAAAGTCCTTCCCAAATTGGCAATTGATAATTTTCAGAAATTTCAGCAAATTCTAATTCAGGAGCATTATCCTTCACCATTTCTATTATTGCCAGATGCTTAATATCCTCTTCATAATAATCGTAAATCAGTGCATTGACCTCACAAGGTGTTTGTGAAATGGTTATGGAAGACAAGAAGTTTAGATAAATGTAAGCATCCGGTAAACTACGCCTCCTCCACAAACCTTAGATAACAAGGAAGCAATTCACTAATTTTATTGATGGGGTGATCTGGTAGCT
>JALZUU010000136.1 GCA_023300665.1 Saprospiraceae bacterium
ACCAGAAGAGAATCTACATGACCATGATAACAGCCTTCAAATTTGACAATCTTGGATTTGCCA
This sequence comes from Saprospiraceae bacterium, assembly GCA_023300665.1. Lineage (GTDB taxonomy): Bacteria > Bacteroidota > Bacteroidia > Chitinophagales > Saprospiraceae > JALZUU01. The sequence goes on from JALZUU010000136.1 coordinate 64, forward strand.
GTTGCACCTCTGGCTAGACGAATGGCCGACATTACAGCCTCTGTACCAGAACTAACAAACCTTATTTTCTCAATAAATCGATTATGCGATAAAATAAGCTTTCCTAATTTATTTCCTAAAACCGTTGGTGTACCAAAGCTGGTTCCTTTTCGAACGGTAGCAATCACTTCTTCTCGAATCAGTTCGTTGTCATGACCTAAAATTAAAGGTCCCCAAGAACAACAAAAATCCAGGTATTCATTATCATCTTCATCTTGGATCCGACAGCCTGAACCAGAGCGGATAAATAGGGGAGGACCACTCACAGATTTAAAAGCACGTACTGGTGAATTGACTCCCCCAGGGAAATATTTTTTAGCTTCTGCGAAATGTTTCGCAGAATTATGACGTTTATTGATCGTTTTACTCATGGGGCAAAGGTAAAGATTAATTCAAATTATGGGATGAATTTAAAATCAAAGTTTCGTAAAATTCGGAATGAATTTAGAGGTAGTTTAATTATCATATGAATCTTAGCAAAAGCAAAAATATGGGATTGAGTGAATTAAAAGTACAAAAGGCGGCTCAAAAATTATTGGTACGTCGGTATGAGGGAAAATCTTGGGGAAAACAGATTTTTTCTCAGCTAGAGGCACGTACCAAACAAAAGTATGGAGGAAAACGAGCAGATGGCTTATTGGCCTTTAGACACGTACTTTGGGGAGAATTTGTCGTCAGTATGGAAGCTAAATCCTTTAAAACCTTAGATGCCATCCGACCTTATAAAGATCATGGCAGTATTATTTTGGGTAGCCTAAAATGGGGTTTTTACTCGGTAATTGGCTCTGGAGCTGCGATTGCCATGATTCGACAAGAACTTTTCCTTTATAAAGTGATATTTCCCCTACTTATGTTTATCGTTGGTGCTTTGATCTATGCACTAATAACCCATAATCGAGTTTGTCATCAAATTTCAAATGTAATTGAACAAATACGACAATATCCTGGGAATCATCAATGGCTCGCAGTCTCTAAAGATAGCCTAGAAAAACTGTCAAAAAAGAAAAAATCTCTTCTAAAATGGACGTGTAAGTACCAAGGAATTGGAATCATCGTGGTTAATTCCCGTGAAAAGGCAAAAGTTTGGATCCGACCAAAGTGGAATTGGAACTGGTTTAGGAGCTATTTGACGTATTATAGTCGAGAAAAAATGATTCGAGAAGCTATTTAAGGATAAATTCAGATACTTTTATCGAAAAAAAGAGCCCTTTTGTCGACTTTTTGTGACGAGCAAGCCGTTAAATCCGTATCTTAGATTCAAATTACCAACAATAAAAATGAAAAAAGCTCGAACTCAACTAATCATCGCAGTCCTAATTATCGTTAGTATTTCTGCCTCTATCTACATTAACATCGTTTCTCATAATTTAGCATCCACGCCACAAACTGAGGTACTAAAAGCTATTTCTGAAGAAACAGAAACCCCTGTAGAATCTATTCTTCCTGAAGTACAAGTTGTAAAAACTGTTCTTCGTAAGTACATCGAAAGATAATTAAATAAACAAAATTGTAATTAATCTTTGTGATTAAAATAAAATGTTTTAATTTAGCTTTTAAATTAAAACATTAACCTGGAGTGTTTTCTCCACAAAGATCACATTATGACGGTACAAGAAATTGCCAATCAATTAGTTTCCCTTTGCAATCAAGGTAAATTTGAAGAAGCTGTAGAAGCACTATATTCACCTGATATTGTCAGTATTGAGCCACGAAGTGGTGGTGTTACTGAACGAATTAAAGGACTGCATGCTTATCATGAAAAAGGAAAAAAATGGCAAGGAATGCTGGAAGCTTTTCATGGTTCCGAAATGTCTAAACCAGTTGTTGCTGGACAATTCTTTACCTGTAAGATGGTGCTGGATGTGACCATGAAAGGCGGTGTAAGAGAAAAAAGTGAAGAAATTTGTTTGTATCAGGTACAAGATCAAAAGATTGTTAAAGAGCAGTTTTTTTACGATTTACCAACAGGGTAGTGCTCCCTTAGAAATTAGTAATAACCATTATTCTTTCTAATCTCTACATGGGATAAATTTAACTCAACTTAATTTATCCCATGTCGTTTTTATTTCAATTGTCACAAGTCAGAAAGAATTTCACCAAAATTTATTTTTTAGTTTTTATTTATCTAGTGAATTGCTATATTTGGGATATACATTAGTTAAAAAACAAGAATAAAAATGCACGCTTTAATATATTTAAGTAAAGTTTCGAAGCCACTAGATAAAGATGATGTGATTGAGATTGCCACGAAAGCCGCTATAAAAAATAAACAAATTGAAGTTACTGGTTTTTTATCTTCTCGAAAATCGTTATTTGTCCAATACTTGGAAGGAGAGTCTGACACGGTCATGGATTTACTTAAAAGCATCAAGGAGGACCCAAGACATGATTTTTTACATGTCATTCATTTAAAAAATCAACCAAATCGCCATTTTGCTAACTGGTCTATGCGTTTGATAACAAATGCAGATGAATCAAGGATTCTTCCAGATGATAATTTGATTTCTGTGATTCAAGATATTGCTTCATCAGATTATGAACCAACCATTGTTGATGCTCAAATTTATACAATCATCAATCGGATTTCTAGAATTTTATATCTACCGAAATATACAAGATAAAAGTTAACCTAGATTTTAAAAAATTAAAGCCGTACGTTACGGCTTTTTTAATCTACCTCTTTTTTCCTATAATTAATATTATGTTAAGTAGAGCTTTTTAAGCAAATCCCCTAGGAGTGTACACGTACAATATTTTTAAAAATTCGTGTACAGGAGATTTCTGGAAAAAAATATTCGTGTACGGCGCATTAGAGCGATTTAAATAATATTTACCTCCTACCATCTGTCAGCAGAAAATTTTCTGCAGAATCGTCTGTATGGCTGTATTAAATGAATTTGTTCTTATTTAAAGATTCTGATTAAATTTTTAGGTTTTTAGGGCGAAAAACGTTTACTAAACTTTAAAAGTTTAGTAAACGTTTTTCTTAGTATCTGTTCCTTGTACAGCGAAATAAAAAATTATTTTTTTGTTCTGAGCGATAACTTTAGGGGTTACTACCCTGCTGGTTTTAAAATTATTTTTTCTGATGGCTTTGTGTAAAGCCTAATATTTTTGTAAAAAACAATTTTATTTTAAAATAAAACATTTTGTTACTTTATGGATTTAATAAACTAATTGTTTGGCATTTATTGTCTTTCCTTAATTTATGAATCTAACTTAGAGCCAAGAAAGTGATATTAATATTCCGAAAAGTATTCGTTTATATGTCGCTCCTCTGGAGCTTTTCTAGGTGTTTTAGTTGTGTTATTGATATGTTGCCGCTCTGCGATTTTGCGATTTTAATCTTTGTAAAGTTCAATTCGATGCTAATGCACCTTTTTCATTGATAGGGA
>JALZUU010000137.1 GCA_023300665.1 Saprospiraceae bacterium
AAATCATCAACACTACTCACAATTACAGACAGCGATTCAGAAAGATAAGAACATCCATTTTCGGTGGTCACGCTAAGTGAATAATCTCCATTTTCTGAAGCAGTAAAATTCAGATCATTTGCTCCATCAATCGCTTCACCCTCTAAATTCCATTGATACTGATTGGTGGTGACGTTCGTCGTTCCAGATAATGCTGCGCCATCGGCAGTAATATTTACGGTTGCAAGATCGCCTCCGATCACTCGATAAATCGTTCCGCCAAGACTCATCACATATAACTCGTTATGAACATCTTCACCAAATCCACTGATCGACAAATTGCTATTGAATGCGACTTCTGTTACCCAGACTCCATTTACATTATCTGTCGTCCAAAATCGTCCAGAACAAAAATCTCCAAAAACATATTTTCCATATAATGCTGGATACTCACAACCTCGGTAACGAATTCCTCCGGTGACAGAACAACCGACGGTGTTTCCTGTTGGGTAATCAAATATTGGTTCTGTAAAATCCGTAACACCAGAACAAGCACTAGCTGGATCATTAAAAGCGATAAAACCTTCGCGGCAATTCCATCCATAATTTTCACCTCCGGTACTGCTCGCAGGTTGAAAATTTATTTCTTCTCGATTATTTTGTCCAACATCTCCCATCCAAATATCTCCTGTCAATTGATCAAAACTCCATCTCCAAGGGTTTCGAATTCCGAATGCCCAAATTTCATCTAACGTACTAGCATCTCCAACAAAAGGATTGTCACTTGGAATCGTATAAGCAGAAAAGTTCGTTGTAACATCAAGTCGTAATAATTTACCTAAAAAATTCTGGCGATTCTGACTATTCCCTTGCGGATCTCCACCTGCCCCTCCATCTCCTGTCCCGATATAAAGGTAACCATCTGGACCAAATGCTAAGTCTCCACCATTGTGATTTCCAAAAGGTTGATCAAATTCCAACAATACAACCTCACTATTTGGGTCTGCGATATTAGGATCATTGGCGGTTACAGAAAATCGAGAAATCCGAGTATTTAGATTACCGGATGTATAATTTACATAGAAGAAACCATTGTTCGCATAATCAGGATGAAAAGTAAGCCCCAACAGTCCTTGTTCTCCTCCACCGCTAGATATTTTATTTTGAATATTTAGAAAATTATCTGGCAACGTATTTCCATTCTCATCAATAATCTTTATTCTACCAGTTTGCTCTACCACAAATAATCGTTCGTCGCCAGCATTCGTTAAATCGACCGTACTATTAAACCCTGTCGCAAAGGTTTCTAGTTCAATACTAAATTGAGCATTAAGATTAAACGCAAAAAACAAGACTAGTAAAAATGGGGTAAGAAATTTCATGGGGAAATATTTTTGATGTGAATCAGGGTTTAAAGGCGAACTAAAATTATACTATTGGCTTCAATCGATTGCGATTGAAGCCAATAACAAAATAACCAGTAGTAATCTACATACTACTGGACATTTGCGGGTTTGGTGCTACTCTCCGGCGGTACTGCCGGAGCCGGGAGACAGCAAATGGAAGAAATGTCCAGTAGTATGTTAATCTTATTTGGTTTTACGCATTACTGCTTAATAACCTGTCCATAATGCGTTTGGTCGCCTACTTTAAGTTGATAAAAATAAGTTCCAACAGCTGGGAAGTGACTTCCTGAAACCATTATTTCATGCACTCCTACTGACCGATCTTTTTCTTCTCTAAAAATAGTTTTTCCAGTAAGATCATATATTTCTAAAGTAACAAAAGAAGCGCTGGTCAGTTCAAAGGTAAAAAAGGTTTCTTGATTAAAAGGATTAGGATATTGTTTTGGCGCATATTGGTCAAAAGTTTTTACATCCGTCACAAGGGCATCCGTAAACATCCAGTCAATCGTTCGCTCCATTAGTTGTGCATCGTATGTCAGTTGTCGAGCATTCGGCGTATTGAAATTAATGGCTTCACTAATTTTTTCCAAATTAGTATGTGCTAAAAATTGAAGTTTTACAAATTCTGTTTCTGGAATTAAGCTCATGGCTCGATTTTCAGTATCTTCTGTATACCACAACAGCTTCAGTGCACCAGCTTCAACTTTATAATCTGTAACTCCCTCAACAGCTTGCAATTCTAACAAATTTGGATCAAAATTTAAGGCTGCTTCAAATCCTAAGAGCGCTTGTTCAGAAGACACACGAATTGGAATTTCAATAATTTCTCCTGCTGTCACTGGTCGGTCTTCTATTTCCCAAACCGTATTTTCATTACTTATCAAAGTAGGATTATTACTTCCATTTATATCGCCGATTTTCACACCAATAAAATCAATCATCGATTCATCTGAATTTAAATCATTCACAAAAATTGATTGTGGATAACCGTAATTTAAAGCCTGAGATGCATAGTCAAAAGTATAATCAGCAGGAAAAAATTCCCAAGAATTATTTTGGGGGAATTCATCAATTACTTCAAGTACCAATTGCTGTAATATTACTAAATCAAAAACCGTAACACTACCATTTCGATTAACATCCGCTGCAATATATTGATACGGCGTATCAAAGGTATCGATGAATAATAAATGAGCACGAGTAAGAATAATGTCTAGCACCGTCACTCCATTTCGATAATTGATATCTTTTGTTGGGTTTATTTCATAACTATCTCCTTGTGGTAAATTTTCAAATAAATAGTCTCCAGAAGTATTATTTATCAGATCAGACTGATCAGTACAACTTAGTGTTACCTGACTAATCCCTGATCCATCCACCCGGTTAATCTCACCACCAATCGTAAAATCATTCAATGGCAGTAATACTTCAATGGTCTCACAAGCGGTCATACTTCCACAATCATTGATCGCTGTCAAACATAAACTATAAATTCCTGAAGCTAAATATTCATGATTGATATTGGTCGCAGTGCTACTCCCTCCATCTCCAAAATCCCATTCTAAATTAGTGGCTCCAACTACCGAACTTTCTGCAGTCACTTGATTATCTGTTAGCTCAAATGTAAAGCTACTTGTTGGCGTGGTTCCATTATTCCCAAGGGTTACTTCTATTATCTCACTACAACTATTCGCATCCGTAACCGTCACTGAATAGGTACCTGAAAAAAGATTGTTAAATACAGGCGTACCTTCCCGTCCTGTTCCAAGATCAAACTCATAAGGTGCAACTCCTCCAATTACACCAAGTGAAAATTCACCTGTACCATCATTACAACTATCATCAGTTTGCGCCAGAATTACTACTTCAGGTATACCTAAATCTGCCAAGGTAACCGTTATTTCTTCTGTACATCCTACTGCATCTATCGCAGTTACTAGATAAGTACCCATTGATAAATCTGTGAAGTTCAATTGATCAACTAAATTTCCATTCAGGGTATAATCAATGGGACTCGTACCACCAGAAACAACTACTGAAAATTCCCCATTTTCATTACCACAGATTGGATTTATAACATTATCAGCAGTCATTGTAATTGGTGGGGTATCTCCTACTACTGCGTTTAATTGTGCTATACAATTATTTCCATCTTCAATCTCAATCGAATATATACCTTCTGCTAAATTATCAAAGTTCCCATTGTTTTGTTCCGCTCCGTCAATACTGTAAATAAAGGGAGCCGTTCCACCTGCTGCCACCACTACCAAAGAACCATTCGCACCTCCACAGGTAGCCATATTCAATTCAGAAATAGCAATGATCGGTGGATTGGAATCTGCCAAAGTAACCGAAACTAAATCTGTACAACCATTCGCATCTATCACGGTTATTTCATAGGTTCCCGCCAACTGATTATCAAACACTGGTGATTCAAAACTAACACCATCCGTTGTATAAACATAGGGTGCTTGACCTCCACTCACTGAAAGTGTAAAACTTCCATTTGCTTGATTACAACTAGCATCGACTTGTGCATCCAATGAGAGAACTGGAGATCCATTTTCTAAAATCGTAAAACTATTTTCTGCTGTACAATCATTATCATCCGTTACAGTTACTACATAAGTTCCAGGACTTAAATTTGCTATGCTTGTATTATTAAAATCTTGACCGTTAAAAGAAAAAACATAAGGCGCAGTTCCTCCAAAAACAGACAAGTTCACCGTACCATTATCTAACCCACAACTAGCATCAGTTTGCGAAGCAATAGATAAGACTGGAGGTGAATTTTCTAGAATCGTAAAACTATTTTCTGCCGCACAACCATCATTATCCGTTACAGTTATTACATACGTTCCAGGACTTAAGTTTACTAAATTTGTATTATTAGAATTTTGACCATTATAAGAAAAAACATAAGGCGCGGATCCTCCAGAAACAGATAAGTCTGCAGTACCATTATCCAATCCACAATCTGCCCCTTCCACTTCGTCAACAGTTAACACTAAGCTACAGCCTGTGTAGGTTACACAATTCGTAAATTCAGAACTATTCCCTGTAAGATCTGTCGCAATTGCTGTGATTTGATCTCCAGTACTTAATACCGTATTGTCTTCGAAAGGTTCGGAAAGCGTCCAAGTGCCATTCACTACGTTAGCCGTACCAAGATAAGTTCCTCCTTGACAAGGTGCATTCAAACATCCTGTATCATCATTTCGATAGAGCGCTACTGATTGATTTGGAGAGGCTGTTCCACTAATACTTCCATGTTCCGCAACGGTAATATCTGGAGGAGTGATTCCATTATTAGCCACTGCGGAAATACTAAGGGCCAAAGAATCATTACAATAAAAACTATTTTGTAAAATACGACATCCAACACTTCCACCACCAATTAATAAACCACTAGCATTATTTACAATGACATTTCCCATTCCAGGAAGATCTCCACCAATCTGATGTAAGTCTCCTCCATCTCTAATTATTATACCACAGAATTCATTACCGTTTGGTGTAGTCTCTGAAAAATTGGTTCCAATAAAATTACCTTGAATAATAGCACGATCTGAACTACCTCGAATAACGATCCCACATCCTTCCCATGGTCCTTGTCCAGGATTTCCAGCAAAGAAATCTTGTTCTAAACCATTATTATGAATTACATTTCCACGATTAACACCTCCAATAATTGCATCGTCTCCTCCCAAAACATCTATGGCATCATCTGGGAAGTTTATTATTTCTAAACCATAAATAGTACAATGATCTGCTCGAACAAAAATCGCATTAATCGCTGCATCCCATTCATGAAATTGTCCATCCAAGACCACTTTGGGACTAAAATCTCCATTGACTCCAAAAGCCGGATGACTTGCACCATCGATAAAAGTAGAATCATCAAAAATAGAAGGTAATTCAAATCCAGAGGTCTCCCCTACTCTAATCGTGTCGGGACCACTTCCCGATAGATTAAAGACGATTCGGTTAAATCCAGGCTGAGCATTCGCACAAACAATGGCTTGCCGTAAAGAACCAGGTCCTTCATCATTCGTATTTGTAACAGCAATTTCACTATTGCCATTATCACAAGCCGATGCGGCGACTTGAATAACGGTTGGATTATTTATCCCGCTGATGGCGTAGTTATTTCCTGCAAAATAAATAGCATGTACCCCGCCATTCAAAATTCCTAGTTGAAAGGTTGTATCAAAAGGAATGGCAAAATTTGAACAATTTGCAGCAGGATCGAAGTCTGCCTCGTTATCCCAATCTATACTAATCACTGTAAAACTAGCATTGATATTTAGGCTACTTGAACCTATAAAGCTACAAGTATTCGATTTCAAACCTGAAATTTTAATACTAGTGGGTGTTTGATCATCTAGATTTGCTGGAAGGGTCTCAATTTCAGTCAAAAGAAAATAGGTTTGAGCTGAAATTTTGCCCAAAAAGGCAGCAGAAAACAGGAACAAACCTATTATTAATAGGAAAGACCTACAGATGGAGGGTAATACTCTGTTCATAAATCATGGTTGTGTGTAGTAACTAATTTAATAGCAATAGCGCTAATAAACAAGGCTACCTTATTTATAAAATACTAAATGTCAACATCTTATGTATATAGATTGATATTCACGGTAATCATTAATACTTGTGGGGTACAAGTGTTATAAGTCATATTCGATTTTTCCGTGTTCTTTTGGTGTGGTCGGTTTTCGGTGATAAAAATAATTATTTTAATTAAAGTTTGGCGTTTATTAACTTCTACTTAACCTATTTAAGGGTCGTATTGTGTAAAAAATGAGAAAAAAGTTATTTATTATAATAAATCCATCCACATAATATGGTTATGTATAAGAAAAATGTTTGATATTTGCAGAAGATTTAGAGCATCTTTAATAAAGATTTTAAGCTTAAAATGCTTTTTTTTAACAAGCTCTTAGATTTTTCAGGAAGAAATACGGCAATTTTGGTTTAAAATCCGTAGTTTTAAAGCTCCTAATAATATATTTTTAGGAGATACCTTCCTTGATTGCACGACCATATATTAATTTTTCATTCCTAACTAACGATTTTATAAAAGGAATATGAAATTTAGGTCAAAATTCACTTTTACACGAAACTTATTTAATTGTTTACTGAGCGTTTCTAGCTTTGTGGCTTTCTATTTTGGAAGCAAGAAAGCAGATGATTTTTTTAGTAAACAGTATTTTACCAAAACGATTAATGATTTCAAGCCCATGAAACATTTCTTATTGATCCTTGGATTGGTATGCTTAGGCTATACCTCCAGTACAGCAAATTTCTCTACCACTTCTTTTTGGCAAACCGTCTTTCCAGATGCGTTTTCTACAAAGTCTATTCACAAATCTGAGCCTAGTAGTTTTGCCACTTGCTCGGTACCTTGTATAGATGCGGATTCGATGGAATTGGTCAAGCTGATTCAGACTACGAATATAGAAGTCCTCAATACTACTTGGAATGTAAATAATCCAGTTTGTACTTGGATAGGCGTAACCATTGATTTCGAAGGCTATGTAAGAGAAATTCAGTTTACTGCACCTAACGTCTCTGGTACCTTACCTCCTACCTTTGGAGATGGTGGACTTACCAAATTGAATAGCTTGCTTCTTGATAATAATAATCTAACTGGCACAATTCCTAGCAGTCTAGGTAAACTTACAGCCCTAGGAACTTTATGGCTTGACGATAATCAATTTACGGGAACACTACCTACCGAATTAGGAAACATTACAAGCTTGGTCATCTTTTGGATTGACAATAATAACTTAACAGGAGCAATCCCACAAAGCTTACTCACCATACCTTCATTAAGCGAGATTAGTATTTACGATAATAATTTTGACTCTCTACCTGATTTTACAACAGCGGCTTCTCCTAACATTGCTGAAAATGATGATATTTTTTGTCGTAATAATAATTTTACTTTTGATGATCTAGTACCCAATGCTAGCTTTATGAATAGGCCAGGATCAAGTCTATATTCTCCTCAAGCGCCTTTCACCATCCCAGCTGCCGCTGCCCTCCAAACCGGAGATACTTATGCTATCGACCTCGGCATCGACGCAACTGTTTCGGACAATGTATATCGCTGGACCAAAGACGGACTTCCTTTTGGCCCACTACTATCTGTCAATCAATTAGACCTTAGTCCGATCAGATTTGAAGACGCTGGTACTTATTGTTGTTTTGTTACTAATCCACAATTACCACTATTAGAGTTGGTCAGTACTTGTCAAACGATTACCGTTACTTGTGGTACGAGTACAGAAATAATAGATGATGTTTTATGTGCGGGTGGTTTTATCACCGTCAACGGAATTGATTATGGGGATCCTAATGCAGGATTTCCAAGTTCAGGGACGGAAGATGTATCTGATCTAGATCAATACGGTTGTGATTCCATCGTCGTTATCGACCTCACGATTATGAATGGAATGCCAGTAGCATTTGAACCAGTTGTTTGTCGAGATGATACTGTTTTTGTCAATGGGACTCCTTATTATTTTGGGGATGATGAAGGAACGGAAACTTTTATGGTCAGTGGTTGTGATTCTATTGTTGAAGTTAATTTAGATTTCTTTCAACTTGCTACCAATACCATCGATGGAACTTTCTGTCGAAGTGATACGGTTTTTGTAGATGGTGTAGCTTATTATTTTGGAAATGCAAGTGGAACCCAAACGTTAGATAATGATAATTTTCGAGGTTGTGATTCTTTAGTCACCATCAACTTAGAATTCCATCCAGCTTACGAAGGCAATGATAATCGAGAACTTTGTGCTGGACAATCGGTCTTCATCAATGGAACAGAATACGGAGAATCTCCGCTACCTCAATCTGGTTTAGAGCGGATTACTGACAAGGCACCTAATGGTTGTGATTCACTAGTCACGGTAACGATTACGATTATTGACGGTGTTACCGAAACCCGAGACGATGTGCTATGTCCAGGCCAAACTATTTTTGTCAATGGAACAGAATACGGAGAATCTCCACTTGATCAAATGGGAACAGAAATAATTCCCTTACCAAATGGTTGTGATTCTACTATTAATATTAATATCTCTTTCCAAAATCAAATCACAGATAACTTTGTACCTTTCTTTTGTTATGATCAAACCATCGAAATTAATGGTACTACTTACGGAAATCCTGCCTTGGGACATCAACAAAGTGGTACAGAAACTATTTCGGGAACTGGAGGTTGTGATACCTTAAGAAGTATTTTTATCAATATACATCCTCAAAGTGAAGCGGATATTAATTTAGTTATTTGCGATGGTGGCTCTATTGAATTTAACGGAACTGATTACAACGCTGGTAATACTTCTGGTACAGAAATATTTGAAAATGCAGACCCAAATGGTTGTGATTCTATTTACAATGTTACCGTTACAATTTATACACCAGAAGAAGCCAATATTACGCCTCAAGTTTGTCCTGGAGATGATTTTGAATTAGATGGTACAATATTTAATGCCGCAGATCCTAATGGAACGGTTGTTTTAGAAAATCGTGGATTCCTTGGTTGTGATTCTATTGTGAACGTAGCCCTTAGTTTTTATGATTCTTTAAAAGGAAATTTCACTCGGACCATTTGTGAGAATGATAATTTTATTTACAATGGTACGCTCTATGGAGACGGTGGACTAGATGAAGGCATGGAAGTGCTTTCAGAAGCCGGAGCCAATAGTTGTGATTCTTTTATTCAAGTAACGGTCAACTATTTCCCAGCACCAACAGGAAACTATACGATCCAACTTTGTCCTGGTGAAAGTGAAGTCTTTGACAATACTTTATATGGTAGTCAAGATGGAGGCGTTGACAGTGGCTTTGAAACACTGGAAGGCGAAGGTCTTGGTGGATGTGATTCTACGGTCAATGTAACGGTGGTTTATTACTCCGATCCTACTCCCGGTTTTTTCGAAGAACGCATTTGTCGAACAGATACATTGTTCTATAATGGAACTGCTTATCATATAAATAATACCACTGGTACAGAAAATATTGGAGCGGAAGCTTTCAATGGTTGTGATTCTTTGGTCGAAATAAATCTTCGATTCTTCCCAGAGGTTATTAACCGAGAAGATCCAACCCTTTGTTCTGGAACCACTATCGAAATCAACGGAACTATTTATGGAGAAGCACCTATGTATTTAGAATATGATTCTATTGTATTAGAAAATGCCAGCTCCCGTGGTTGTGATTCTACCATCATTGTTGACTTGAGTTTTAATTCTTTTGTAGAAAATAATATTACTGGAGAATATTGTGGTTGTGAAGAAGTAGTCATTGATGGTCAAACCTTCGACTGTAATAATCCATCAGATACCATCACCTTTGTGGGAGGTAGTTTTACGGGTTGTGACTCTATTGTTAATTTTAATTTGAACTTTAATGAAGCCCCTGTTTTTGATCTAACAGAAACGCTTTGCCCAGGAGAAACCATCACAGTTCGTGGAACGGTTTACGGAGAAAGTTTAGCTACAGGAGTTGAGATTTTCCCAGCAGCTACTAGTGCAGGATGTGATTCTACCGTCAATATAAATTTAGATTTCTATGATCCTGAAACCAGAGAAATTTCTGCTACGATTTGTCAAGGAGATAGTATTCTAGTCGGTGATACTTATTATAAATTTGCTGGAACGTTTAACGAAGTTGTCTCAATGGCTACAGCCAATAATTGTGATTCCATTCTTATTCTAACGCTTCAAGTTACGGTACCTGAACCAGTAGTGCTAGATGATTTAGGGGACGTTTGTAGCTCCGCAAATCCGATTGCATTACCTACCGTTCAATCAGGCATCAATGGTAATTGGTCTGGTGATGGAGTCACTGGAAACATATTCGATCCTTCGGTGCCTACTACCAATGATATCACCCTCACCTTTATACCAGAAGATGGTTGTGCGGAACCAAATTCAACCGATATTACCATCAGTAGTTTTTCTTCTAGTACCGTAACTGATTCTATTTGTCCAGGTGAAATGCTAACCATTTCTGGAATTGATATCGACATGCCTGGAAGCTACCAAGATACTCTCGTAGGAGTTACGGGTTGTGACTCTTTGGTTTTTATTGAAATAACCGCAAAGACACCTGTAGCCATTGCATTAGAAGATATTCCTGCCCTCTGTTCAGGAGACGCAGCAATTACGTTAGATACCATCCAAGATGGAATCAATGGTAGCTGGTCGGGAATGGGTGCCAGTGATGGAAATATGTTTGATCCAGATGGACTTAGTGGAATGATTGAACTCACTTTTACTCCTTCAGAAATGGGATGCTTTATGGCTACTACCACTCAAGTAACCATCGGTACAAATAGTCCAATCACATTAGCAAGTATTCCTACTCTTTGTGCAGATGACGCAGCAATTACGCTAGATACCATCCAAGATGGAATTAATGGTAGCTGGTCGGGAATGGGTACCAGTGATGGAAATATGTTTGATCCAAATGGTCTTAGCGGAATGATTGAACTCACTTTTACGCCTTCAGAAATGGGATGCTTTATGGCTACTACCACTCAAGTAACCATCAGTACAAATAGTCCAATCACACTTGCAAGTATTCCTGCCCTCTGTCCAGAAGATGCAGCAATTATGCTAGATACCATCCAAGATGGAATTAATGGTAGCTGGTCGGGAATGGGTACCAGTGATGGAAATATGTTTGATCCAGCGGGTCTTAGCGGAATGATCGAACTCACTTTTACTCCTTCAGAAATGGGATGCTTTATGGCTACCACCACTGAAGTAACCATCAACGATGGCGGGCCAGTTAACCTAGCAACTATTCCTGCCCTCTGTTCAGGAGACGCAGCAATTATGCTAGATACCATCCAAGATGGAATTAATGGTAGCTGGTCAGGAATGGGTACCAGTGATGGAAATATGTTTGATCCAGATGGACTTAGTGGAATGATCGAACTCACTTTTACGCCTTCAGAAATCGGGTGTTTTATCGCTACTACCACTGAAATAACCATCAACGATGGCGGGCAAATTATCTTAGAAGATTTACCATCTATCTGTGCGATCAGTGATCCTATGCTCTTAGATACCTTCCAATCAGGTACCGAAGGAAACTGGTCTGGTAATGGAGTTACCGATAATAGTTTTGATCCAAATCTATTAACAGGAAATATTGAATTAACCTTTACACCAACCAATGGAGGTTGTGTGACGGCCAATAGTACTTTTATTGAAATAACGGAACCAACACCGATTACAATCGACCCACTTGGAACGTTTTGCGGAACTGATCCTATCACACTTCCTATTTTCCCAGGTATTACGGGTACTTGGAATGGTCCAGGTGTAGTAGGAAATGAATTTGATCCAACTTTATTAGGAACTGGAGAATTCACCTTATCTTTTACACCAAGTGGTGATAACTGTTTGACAACCAATACAACCACTATTATGATCGGTGATTTTGTGGTTGAAGAAATCAGTCAGTCCATCTGTGAAATAACTGGAGAAACCGTAATCATTAATGGAGTAACTTATTCAACAGCTGGTATATTTTCAGATACAACTTCTACTTCAGGTTGTGGTTCCATTACGAATATCACGCTTACCGATGCAAGCACCCTTATCACACCAGATGTCTTTCCAGGACTTTGTAGCTCTGGAGGTATTTTTAACTTACCAATGATGCAATCTGGTATTACGGGTACTTGGACGGGGGACAATGTTGTTGGTGGAAATGCATTTGACCCAACAGATTTGAGCGGTCCTTTTATGATAGAATTTATCCCAGAAGCTGGAGCTTGTGCACTCCCTGCTACTGCGATTATTGAAGTAGGGAACAATGCCTCAGGAACAATAACAGAAAGTATCTGCCAAGGTGATTCAATTGCTTTAGGTGGTGTTTATTATTCTGTAACTGGGACATATATGGAAACGATTCCAAATGGTTCGGTAGCTGGTTGTGATTCCATTACTACACTCAACTTGACGGTTGAAAATATGGCTTATACTTTAGATAATTTCAGTGCACTTTGTGCAAGTGCAGATCCAATTATCCTCCCTACCCTACAAGATGGAATCAATGGAAACTGGGAAGGAACTGGAGTTACAACAAACACTTTTGATCCAAATGGATTATCTGGAAATATATCCATCACCTTTGTTCCAGATGCTAACACTTGTGCAGACATAGCTTTGACAACCATTGAGGTAACGGATAATACGATGACTGATCTTGAAGCAACTATTTGTGATGGCGAAACTTATAGTCTCAATAATATAGACTATACCGCCGCTGGTACTTTTATGCAAACGCTTCCTGGTTCAGGTGGTGATTGTGATACCCTTTTAAACTTAATGTTAACCGTCGAATCAATTGATAATTTACCCGCTGCCAATGCAGGAAACGATCAAGAGATTTGTGGAGATGAAACGAGTCTTTCTGCGATTACTAATAATGGAATTACTGGTTTTTGGGAAGCCATCATTGGACAACCCATGATTCTAGATTCTACTAATCCAGCAACAAGCCTCGGCGATCTTCAAGAAGACACTTATCAATTACGTTGGGTTGTTTCTTCTGAATTCTGTCCAGATTACGATCAAGATACGGTGAATATTTCCGTTGCGATGGATGATCCATTAGCGGTCATGGATTCATTTTTATTAACCAGCACCAATCCAGTCATTGAATTAGATTTAACGGCCAATGATGATCTTCCAGAAGATTTTACGGTTACCTTATTGAACGAACCAATTACAGGAACGATTGAAAATATAGGAGTTGGTCTTTATGAATATACCGCTGCACCTGGCTTTGAATCTGGAGAAATTGTTTTAGGTTATCAAGTCTGTAGTGTAATTTGTCCAGAGTTATGTAGCCAAGCATCCGTTGTTATTGATTTAGTAAGAGAAAATGATCTGCCAGTTGTAGAAGTACCCAGTGGAATTACGCCCAACGGAGATGATAAAAACGAGCGCTTGGTTATTCCAGCAATCCGAGATAATCCTGAATTGTTTGATAATGCTGAACTAGTGGTTTTTAGTCGTTGGGGAAATATCGTTTTCCAAGCACAACCTTATACCAATAATTGGGATGGGTCTGGTCCTAATGGTGAAATAGTTCCACAAGGAACCTACTACTACGTACTTAGATTAAATCTAGGAGAAGGCGTGGTTTATAAAGGAGATATTACGGTACTTCGATAATT
>JALZUU010000138.1 GCA_023300665.1 Saprospiraceae bacterium
GTTCACAAAAGGTGAGGGTAAGTGCTTGATTGTCAAGACGAAGCAAATTTTGAGGTTCGTAGCCAAAGCTACGGTGCCGATAAATTTGTGAAATGACCGAATGAACCCGTAGGGTGATGCATGACAATGCATCAAATGAGGGAACCGCAAAAGCAGACGGGTAGCCACAGTCAATGACTTAGCCGCAACCATTGTGCCTGCCTGCCAGAGGCACGAAGGCAGGCTTCATTTTTAAACAGCTTCTATACCTATTGGACGAATTAATTAGCAGATACCGGTAGATTTGATTTTACGTGTAAGTCCATTTGTGGGAATGGAATACCTACACCCGCTTTATCAAATTCTTTTTTGATGTTTTCTTGCATAAAGAAAAATACATCCCAGTAGTGCGCACTATCAGCCCAAGGTCGAACCGTAAAATTAACAGAGCTATCTGCTAGTTCAGCAACAAATACATCAACTGGTTTTTGTTGGTTGATCTGTGGGCAACGTTTAGCAACATCAAGAATGATAGAACGTGCTTGATCGATATCATCATCATATCCGATTCCATAAGTCATATCTACTCTGATCTCTCCTTGTCCAGAAATATTAGTGATAATACCACTAGTTACGACACCGTTAGGAACGATTATTTTTTTATTGTCAGGAGTAAGTAATATCGTGTTGAAAATTTGTACTTCGTCCACAACTCCAACATTACCCCCTAAGTCTACTAAGTCACCTACTTTATAAGGTTTAAAAATTAAAATCATAACACCGCTCGCAAAATGTCCTAGGCTTCCCTGTAAAGCCATACCGATTGCGAAAGCCATGGCACCAAAAATAGCAACGAACGAAGTTGTTTCAATTCCAAACATTCCTGCTACACTCAATAGAAGCATTATTTTTAAACCTACACTTATTAAAGAAGTAAGGAAAGGAGCAATCGTAGCATCAATTCCACGTTTATTCATCAAGTTTTTTACGATTCCGACGATCCAGCCGATCACCATAAAACCAATAATGAGGGTAATAATAGCGCCGACCACTTGAGGAGCATAGGCGGTAACCATTTCAGCTAGTTTACTGATGTCTAATAGATCTGTCATTTTGAAATTTCTTTAAGTAGTTAAGTTAAATAAGGTGTTAAAAAATTGTTGATAAATTCGTAATTTGTCCTTGTGACGGAAGAATTTTTAAAAAGTCAACTTTATAATTTGATTTTTTTTTAAAAAATAAAATCTCTTGGATAAAAAAAAGAAGGTCGCTCTTACACAAACACAAGCGCTGATACGATTGCAAAAATATTGTGCTTATCAAGATCGCTGTCATAGCGAGGTGCGTTCAAAAATTATGGAACTCGGTGTTTTTGGAGAAGACTTAGAAAATATTATTGTACTGCTCATTGGAGATAATTTTTTAAACGAAGAACGGTTTGCTCGTTCCTACGCTCGTGGTAAATTTAGAATCAAAAAATGGGGCCGAGTTCGTATTCGACAAGAATTGCGGCGCCGAAAAATCTCTCCCTATTGTATCAAAAAAGCAATGCAGGAATTAGAAGAGTTTGACTATGATCAAAAATTAGTCGATGTCCTCGAAAAAAAAGATCGTACCCTCCGAGAATCAGATATGTGGAAACGACGCGGTAAACTAGCGGAACATGCGATTCGAAAAGGCTATGAGACTGGATTGGTTTGGGAAACGGTAAAGCGGTTGTGGCCGGTGTAGGGTGGAGGATTTTAATAAAAAACAGAAATTTGTTCGCATATACCAACTCCGCTTTAAGAAACCTAGCCTAGCTTATTGCTAACCCGCGGGTTTCTCAAAGCTAGTGAAGCTCTAGCTTTGCGAACTCCGCGCCTTAGCAAAGTGTAAAAGCAAGAGTTCTTAAAGCGGATAAAGAACCCATTTCTAAACCCAAAAAAATCACCCCTTCTTATTAAACCACAACGGAGATTTATCCTTCGCATCTCCATTATAATTGATCGTGATTTCACTACCCGCTTCGATAGGTAAAATACTTTGAATAACGATAGACTCATCTTCAAGGATCGCAGTAAATTCTGCATTGGGTGTATAGCTATGATTGTAAAGAGATCCATAGCCGAGGGCGATGGCCGCCTGCTTTTCATCGGTTCCCCAAAGGAAATAATAATCATGTAAAAAAGTCTCGTGTACCTTTTTTTTATCCGCTTCACTGAGGATAATAACAGGACATATTTCAATAACACTATCAACCGGTAAGTCTTCTCCGACGAAGACACCTCGACCTCCAAGCGGACTATCAGTGATAAAAAGACTGGGAATATGTTGCATATTAAAGTGTGTGATTTTGAAGTTTTTAAACAACTTCATTTAGTGAAAATACGGATGTTTTCGTTAGTCGGCATTTTATATATTCAACGTCGTCATGGGGACCTACCTATTTAAAATAATAAAATTATCTAAATATTGACTGGATTTTTCTTTAAAAATCAATTAATTTTCCTTAAAAAAATATGTTCTGGAGAAAAAAGAAACCCGCTTATGAAATCCCTGAGTTAACCGATGCTACGTTTAACGAAGCTGTTGTCAATTCTGAGATTCCGGTACTCGTAGATTTTTATGCTGATTGGTGTGGACCTTGTAAAGTCCTTTTACCTATTATTGGCGAGATTGCTCAAGACTATGAAGGAAAGGCCTTAGTGGTAAAAGTGAATACGCAAAACAATCCAGCCTTGAGTCAACATTTTAAGATAAAATCAATTCCTACGTTGATGGTTTTTAATAAAGGAAATTTCCAGGAACGTTTCCAAGGATTAATTCCAAAACCAAACATAGAAGAAATTTTAGATGAATATATCGCTGGAACAGACGAGCAAGGAAGATTGCCAGCAGAGTAAGCATCAAATGTCTAAATGTTTTGATTATAACGATTAAGTGCTAACCACGCATCACAAAAATTCATATAACCTATCTTGTAACAAGGTAAGGTCGAGGGATAATCTATGTATCAGAAAATCCGCATAACCTGTCTCGCAATAAGGCGAGATCAAAGAATTTGCAGATCAAGAAATCCCCTTATTTCTTCTTGGTAATATAAACACCTACTAGGATGAAGATCATTCCTATTAGATGATACCAAGAGATGGGTTCTCCATCTCTTACGCCCCATAAGATGGCAACAATGGGAATAAAATAACTGACCATTGAGGCAAAGATGGCACTCGTTCGTTGTACCAATTTAAAGAAAATTACGGAAGCGATTACGGTTCCGAAAACGGCCAAAATAGTGATGGCGAACAAGGACGACCAACCCGCCTCGTGTGTAGTAAGTATTCCAACAAAATCTGCATACCATAAGTAAATAAAAGCCGGCAAAGTAACAATCGTAAAAGCCGCTGAACTAAGCGTAATGGAATTCATTTCCTGAAATTCTGCCTTGACCGTATTCACACTTACGGCATAAAAGAAGCATCCGGCTACCACCAAAAATCCATATCTAAGATCCCCTTCCATACCCGCTTGATTACCTACTAAAATCAAAAAGATGGCCCCACTTAACCCAATCAACACGCCTAGATATTTATACCAATTGGCAGACATTTTAAAAAATAATACCCCTAAAATTAAAGTGAATAAAGGCGTCAACGAACTGAGTACCCCTGCCATCGAACTATTGATTTCTGTTTGAGCAAAAGAAAATAAAAAGGCAGGAATAAAACTTCCAGTGAGTCCTACTACGGCAAGATATTTAAACTTCGACCAGTCAATCTGACGGAAACGCATCAAGAAAAAAGGTAAAAAAGTAAGAGAAGAAATGGCAATTCGCAGACAGGCGACTTGAGGTGGACTATAAGCAACTAATCCTTTTTTGATCAAAATATAAGAGCTACCCCAGACAAGGCTGAGAAGCAATAATAGGAAGTAGTTAAGCCATTCAGCGTTGCGTTCTTTGACCACAAAAATTTAATTGACACACCAGTAAGAAGATGGCGCAAAGATAGTTAAAAAGCCCAATGATGGTATGTTGGGAGATAGTATTTATGAGATCTATTTTATGGAGATGCCGCTTTAAAACAACTTCTAATATATAGTTACAATTTTCCTAAGCTTTTCATAAATTTCTTTACTACCTTCTCTGCAGGTAAATAAGGATATCGATCTCCACCAAACATGGAGATAAAACTCTTTCCATTACTCTTTGCTCGTAAATAGCTCGGGAACCAACTCGGAAGCTGATCTCCTTTTGTATCCATTACTAATAAACCTTCTCGACTATTACCTGACATTTGGGTAGACCCTTCCCCAAAAAAATAATAAGCGCCTTGGATTGGCTTAACTTCTGAAAGAGGGGTTAAATCGGTCCCTAAAAAAACACCCTCTAACTCTCCCGCTTGGAATCGTTTTACATCTCGATCAAAGATGAACCGCACCTCCGAAAAGGTGTACTCTTTACTAAATGCTGATACTAAGTCTTCATTAAATCGATCCCTATTAGCAATAATTATATCACGTTTTTCCGTAAGTCGTTTTCGATAACTTGGGCTGGTACTTGCTTTATCAAGCACTTCTTCGATACTATTTAGCCTGTTTTCGTGGGTTTTTAGCCGAACAATCAGCGTTCCTGAACGAAAATCCTGCACTAAAGAGTCTCGAAGCTGATGTTTTTGAGCATAAGCAGTCGTATCAAAAAGGCAGAGAAAAGTGGTTGTAATCAACCCAATTGTAATGATAAATCGTGACATTTGTTAATTTTAAGTTAAAGCGGAAACAATGCTCCCTTTTTAAATAGATTCAAAGGCATAATTGTACCCGTTTTTAGGAAAAAAATGTGAAATTTGCAGACTTAGCAAACTAACAGACTTTTGTTTGTGAACAACTTATGTAAAACCAGAAAAGCAATAGACTTTATTCTTAAGATTAAAGTCTAAAAACCAGTACAAAATGCAAGAATCCGTAGATATTGAAGCACTTAATCAACAAATATACCTTGAAAGTGCCTTTGTTGAAAAATTAAACGAAGAAACTGCCAAAGTCATTGTTGGTCAACACCACATGATTGAGCGTCTTATGCTTGGATTGCTCTCTCGTGGCCATGTTTTATTGGAAGGACTACCTGGACTCGCCAAAACCTTGGCAATTAATACGCTTTCTACCGCCGTTGATGCGGAATTTAGCCGAATTCAATTTACCCCAGATTTATTACCGGCCGATATTATTGGTACGATGATCTATAATCCGGGACAAAATGAATTTACGGTACGTAAAGGACCAATCTTCGCCAATTTTGTTTTGGCTGATGAAAT
>JALZUU010000139.1 GCA_023300665.1 Saprospiraceae bacterium
TAAAATTATATACCTTTTGCTTCATGACTAAAAATAACAATATTTTTTAAATGTGGGCTGATTTGGCCCGAAAAGAGCCAATTATGGCCTGATTCTTCTTTTTTCATCCTCAGTACCTAGGGAACTAATACCTACATATATAAAACCTCCTCCAATCTCGCTCCCGGAAATCGCGCATTCGGCAATCTTGCTCCTCGAAAATCTGCACCACTTAAGTCACAATTCTCAAAATCAACTCCGGCACAGTCCGCCTTTCGAAAATCTGCTCCGCGTAGATCCGCTCGTGAAAAATCCGAATTACACAATCGTGCTCCTGAAAAATCTGCACCAACTAAAGAAGCATCCGTTAGTAGAGAATGACTCAATTCGATACCACTGGCTTTTAAATTATCCGCAAAAACACCACACCAATTCGAAAAGGGTAGTGCTTTATTATTAAAAAAACAACCAGATAAAATATGAGCATGTTCAAAACTTGCTTGTTTTCCTTTCCTAGCTTCCGCACCATCATAAATACCAAAGACCAATCCTTTTAGTAAAATTGTTTTCCACTTTCCACCTGCACCACCACTTGATAAAAATTCATGATGTTGAGAGATAATTTGTATTAGCTTATCTGAAGATAAAGGTTCCTTTCCAAGTGCTAACTGGCGAGTCAATGATAAGTTAATCTCCGTATGATCCGTGCCTTGCTTATTCGACAGCGGAAAATGATCACTAATATTCTGTTCTAGGGTATTATTATAAATCATTATTAATTGAGTCTTAGAATTCGTTATAATTTATACATCAAATATAACTAAATAATTTACATTATTAAAATATATAACCATAATAATTTAATTTTTATTATCAGAAACACATATCATTCAAGTTAAGGATGGAGTTTATTCTAAATAGCGCTATTTTTACAATCAAAACAAAACAGTTATTATGATTCGTTTGATTCCCTTTATTGCCGTTATTCTTTTCTTATTTGGTTGTAAGACCCAAAAAATTGCTACCGAAGAAACCATCTTTGATGGTGGTACGATTGAAATAGAAGAAAGAGACTTAGACACCTTGGTCGTTTCTGCTGAAAAACCAAATAGTCTAAAAAGTCCCGAAGAATACGAGCTGCCTGTCTATCGAGGTAGTTATAAACTCGAAAATGATATTATTCATACTGCTTTGGATCTCAAATTTGATTGGGAAAAAGAACATGTACTCGGTAAAGCCACTCTGACCATCAAGCCTTGGTTTTACGCAGTAGATAAAATAACCTTAGATGCTAAGGATTTTGATATTCATAAAATTAATTACGCTGGTCAATCCTCCCCATTAAAATATGAATATGATAATCAACGACTAACGGTTCTACTTGGTAAAACCATCAAGCGAGGAGAAAGCTATAAATTAGAAATAGATTATACCGCTAAGCCCGCCGAACTTGGCGGTCAAGGGGGTAGCTCAGCGATTACTTCTGATCAAGGGTTATTTTTTATCAATCCACGAAACGAAGACCCAGAAAAACCACAACAAATCTGGACACAGGGAGAGACGGAATGGAATTCTCGTTGGTTCCCAACTACCGATAAACCCAACGAACGTTGTACCCAAGAAATGTACCTCACCGTTGAAGATAAATACGTAACACTTTCTAATGGTCTTTTGACATCTTCTAAAAAAAATGCAGACGGTACTCGAACAGATTATTGGAAAATGGATATGCCACACGCACCTTATTTATTTATGATTGCCGTAGGAGAATTTGCCGTGGTAAAAGAAACTTGGGAAAATATTCCACTCGAATATTATGTAGAACCTGCTTATAAAACGGACGCTAAAAAAATCTTTAACCACACGCCAGAGATGCTTTCTTTCTTTTCTAAAATTACTGGCGTTAAATATCCTTGGCAAAAATACAGTCAGGTAATTGTCCGTGATTATGTTTCTGGTGCCATGGAAAATACAACAGGTGTGATCTTCGGTGATTTTGTTCAAAAAACAGAACGCGAATTAATTGATAACCACAATGATGGAATCGTAGCACATGAGATGTTTCACCACTGGTTTGGTGACTATGTAACTTGTGAAAGTTGGGCCAACTTAACCATGAACGAAGGCTTCGCTAATTATAGTGAATACCTTTGGTTTGAACATAAATATGGTCGGGAAGAAGCAGACCGTCACCGTCGAAATGAGATGAATGGATATTTAGGTAGTGTAGGACAGGGTGGTGCACACCCGCTGATTCACTGGGGATACAATGATAAAGAAGATATGTTTGATGCCCACAGTTATAACAAGGGAGGGCTCGTGTTACACATGTTACGAAACCTTGTTGGAGACGAAGCATTTTTTGCTGGCCTAGAAAAATTCTTAAAAGACAATGCCTTGACTGCGGTAGAAGCCCATGATTTAAGATTGGCTTTTGAGGAAGTAACTGGACAAGATTTAAAATGGTTTTTTGATCAATGGTATTTTGCAGCAGGACATCCACAGCTAAAAGTTAGCTATGACGTACAACCTAATCAAGTTGCTGTTACTGTTGAACAAACTCAGAATGCAGATGAATTTCCAGCAATTTTCGTTTTACCTTTTGCGATCGATGTTTATTCTGCTGATGGCAAATCTACTCGTCATGAAGTAGTATTAGAAAATCGAAAACAAACTTTTAATTTAAAAACAACTGGACAAGTTTCACTGGTTAATTTTGATTCGGATAGAATTTTATTAGCAGAAGTTGAGGAAGAACAATCAACTGAAAATTATATTTTTCAATATAACCATGCACCGCTTTATGCCGATAAATATGAAGCGCTGAATAATTTAGCAGAAGTAGAAACACCTGCTGCAAAAGCAGTTTTTGCAAAAGCACTCAATGACTCTTTTTGGGAAATCCGTGGTTTAGCTATTCGCTCTACCGATAAATCTGATCCAGCAGTTATAGCTAAATTAAAAACGATTGCTCAATCAGACAAAAACTCAAAAGTTCGAGCCGCCGCTTTAAGTACCTTGGGCGCAACAGGCATGAAAGAGCACCAATCGTTACTAGAAAAATCAGCTAAGACAGAACAAGCTTATCCTGCCATTTCAGCTGCCTTGGGTGGTTTAGCAGAAATCGATAGAGACGCAGCACTTAAAATGGCTATTCCGCTTGAAAAAGAAACCAGTCCAGAAATTCTTAATGCATTAGGAGAGGTTTACAGCAAAGCTGGAGCAATAGATAAATTACCTTTCTATGAAAAACATTGGAATGACCTTGATATCTATGCAACTTTTGCCCTATTTGAAAATTACTATGGTCTTTTAAAGCAAGCAGATGATACGACGATTTCTGCCTCCGCTGACAAATTGAACAAATTTGCTACTGATGCGGAAATTTCTCCTTGGAAAAGGTTTGGTGCCATCAAAGCATTGCATGACTTAAAGTCAAATTATATAGATCAATCCATGAATGCCAAAGCAGAACCAATTACAATTATGCTCAACCGAATCAAAGAAAGAGAGACCGATGAGCAGTTAAAAGCTATTATTCGATCAAGATTTTAAGAGACTGTTCAATTTTAAAGTGTGTCAGCGGGTGAGCCTTTCCCGGCGGTACTGCCGGGACGCGGGATGGCAAATGACATTAATGGAACAGTCCCGATTTTAATGATGATAATAGCTCGAAATAGGTAGTTAAAAGACAACTCCTTACTGCCTTTGGGGCTTTTCTTGCCTTTTTTTTCTTTTATGAGTAATTTACCCAGACGTTTTTCGGTTAAGTAAATGAACAAAGTTTTGTTCATTTACTTAATTTTAAGACAGATTGTCTCGTAACAAGACGACTAACCCATCGTTTAAACCCTTGTCTAGCTTTTCTGTTTTAATATAGAAAGTTAATTTCTGATTTTTTTAATCACAATGAATTATGGCTCAAGTGAAAGATAATTATCAACTTTTAATTGATAACTTAGATCGATTTACTCGTAAGTACTATGTAAATCAGTTGATTCGTGGTGCGCTTTACACAGTCGCACTCGTTGTCTTCTTGTTTTTAGTGATGAATATTTTAGAATATTTTTACTATTTCAGTACAACTGGGCGAAAAACCTTGTTCTATTCTTTCTTAGCAACCAGTGCTATTGCTACTATTGGTTGGATCTTAATTCCTTTGTTTAAATATTTCCGTTTAGGGAAAGTTATTTCTCACGATCAAGCCGCTAATATCATTGGCGAGCATTTTACAGGAGTAAAAGATAAACTCTTAAACGTTTTACAATTAAAAAGACAATCTACTGGCCACCAGAATGCGGCGCTAATTAATGCTAGTATCAACCAAAAGACGGAGGATATTAAATTAGTTCCTTTCAAATCAGCCATTAATTTATCTCAAAATAAAAAATACCTACGCTACGCCTTACCACCATTGATGATGTTATTGATTTTGCTTTTTGCTGCACCGAGTATTATTCGGGATAGCACCAATCGATTAATTAATAATGACAAAGAATTCGTTCGAGCTGCGCCTTTTTCTTTTCAGATTGATGAAAAGGATTTGACGGTTGTGCAATTTGATGATTATACTTTAGAAGTCAAAGTAGAAGGAGAAGCATTACCCAACGAAGTTTTCATTGATATTGATGGATATAAATATCGTTTAAAGAAAGAAGACAATGCAACGTTTTCTTATCAATTTAGCAATGTCCAGAAAGAAACAGACTTTAAACTTTTCTCCACCGGAGTCAGCTCTGATGGTTATAAATTAGATGTTCTAAAAAAACCAAATATTGCTGGGTTTGATATAAAATTAGATTATCCAGCCTATACCCAACGTAAAGACGAAAGTCTTGCTAATATCGGTGACTTGGTCGTGCCTATTGGAACCAACGTAAGCTGGGTCTTTAATGCACAACACACAGAAGAAATTGCCTTGAAATTTTCTGATATGAAAGATTTTCTTTCTGCAGAACGATTTGCTGATAATTTATTTTCTTATAAAAAAAGAGCATTGCGTGACCAACGTTATAAGCTTTTAATTTCTAATGAAGATCTACCTAATGCTGATTCTGTTGCCTATGCAATCAGTGTGATTCCGGATTTACATCCAAATATTAAAGTTGAACAATTTGCAGATAGTACGGATAGTAAACTACTTTTCTTTGTAGGAGATGCATCTGATGATTATGGTATTCGTAGTCTAACTTTTAATTATTCTATCAGTAACGGTGGAGTAGCAAAAGGTGTTTTGAATAGTGTTCCTGTGGATCGATCTGAAGGAAAACAAACACAATATGATTACACGTGGGACCTTGCGGAAATGGTTCTAGAACCAGGTGATGAGTTGACTTATTATTTTGAAGTTTCTGATAATGATGGCATCAATGGTAGTAAATCTGCGAAGACCAAGTTGATGAACTATAAGAAGCCGAGTGTAGAAGAGTTTGAAGACATGGCAGAAGAGAATAGTGAAGAAATCAAAAAAGAACTTAAAGAAGCCATCAAAGAAAATAAAGCCATCAAAGAAGATATGAAAAAGCTGCGCGAAAAAATGCTGCAGAAAAAAGAAATGGATTGGCAAACTAAAAAAGAGTTAGAAAAGCTATTAGAACGAAAAGAAGAACTAGACGAAAAGCTGGAAAAAGCTCAAGAGATGATGGAAGAGAATATGAAGAATCAAGAAGAGTTTAGCAAACCAGACGAAGAACTCTTAGAGAAGCAAGAGAAGATTCAAGAGATGTTCGAAGAATTGATGAGTCCAGAGATGAAAGAATTGATGGAAAAAATTCAAGAATTAATGGAGGAGTTAGATAAAGAGGAAACGCTAGATATGATGGAAGAGATGGAAATGGACGACGAGGAAATGGAAAAGGAAATGGACCGAGCATTAGAAATGTTCAAACAACTTGAAGTTGAGTTGGAAATGGAGCAGGCCATGGAGAAATTAGAAGAACTAGCCAAAGAACAAGAAGAACTAGCAGAAGAAACAGAAAAAAATACAGACGAATCGAAGCAAGAGGAATTAGAGAAAAAACAGGAAGAGCTAAACGAAAAATTTGAAGAACTCAAAGAAGACGTTGCTAAAACAGAAGAGAAGAATAAGGAATTAGAAAATCCACAAGATCTTGGTAAGCCACAAGAAGAAATGGAGGATATCATGAAAGACATGAAAGAAAGTTCTGATTCTATGAAAGAGATGCAGAATAAAGAAGCTTCTGAAAAACAGAAAAAGGCTGCTCAAAAAATGAAAGATATGGCCGAGTCAATGCAGATGGATATGGATAGTGGTCAGATGGAACAGATGGAAGAAGACATGGAAGCATTGCGTCAATTATTAGAAAATCTTATCGGTATTTCATTTGAGCAAGAAGACTTAATCGCCACCATTGGTAAGACGAGTATCAATACACCGCGCTATGTTGAATTGGTGCAAGATCAATATAAAATCAAAGATGATTTCAAATTAGTCGAAGATTCTTTACAAGCACTTAGCAAACGAGTACACCAAATCGAATCTTACGTAACTGAAAAAGTAACGGATATTAAATCCAATATGAAAACTTCTTTGGATGATTTAGAAGAAAGAAAGAAAACCCAAGCAAGTGAGCACCAGCAGCGAACCATGAAAAATGTCAATGATCTCGCATTAATGCTTAGTGAAGTCATGAACCAGATGCAACAACAAATGGCTAGTATGATGTCGGGTGATCAGATGTGCGATAATCCTGGCGGAAAAGGAAAAGGGAAAAAAGGAAAAGGAAAGAAAGGTGGAGAACCAAAAGATAAAATGTCTGAAGGCCAAAAAGGAGTTGGAGATCAACTCAAGCAAATGAAGGATGCTATGGAACGAGGAGGTAAAGGTGCTTCTAGTAAGGAATTTGCACAAATGGCTAAAAAACAAAAAGCACTTCGTAAAGCTTTACAAGAAAAACAACGAGCCATGCAAGAAAAAGGGCAAGGCGATAAGCAAATGCAAGAGATTGTAGATCAGATGAATAAAACGGAAACAGATCTTGTTAATAAGCGCTTGACCAATGAGATGTTAGAAAGACAACAAGAAATAATGACTCGTTTACTAGAAGCTGAAAAAGCAGAAAGAGAACGAGAATATGACAATAAGAGAAAGGCAGAAAGAACCGCTGAAAAAGAAAGAAAAATGCCTCCTTCTCTAGAAGAATATATTAAAAAACGTGAAGCAGAAATCGACGCATATAAGGCTGTTTCACCGGAATTGAAGCCATATTATAAATTTTTAGTAGAAGAATACTTCAAATCCTTGAAAAATCAATAAAATAGTAGCATTTTAGTCCAACAAACAGACTAAAACCCTCGTAAAACATGCATAACCATTACCCCTTGTTTTATGAATGTCTATTTCTTGGAACAGAGAAAATACATTGATGTGCTAACGCTTATCTCTCATCCGAAAAACATTGCCCGCGTAGAACCCTACGTAGAAACGGTCTTTCGCCAGTACCAACTGAGCGCAGAGATGTATGGTAACATTCTGATCAGTTTGACAGAAGCGGTTACCAACGCTATTATGCATGGTAATGGTAAGGACGAATCAAAAAAGGTATCTGTTTCTATTAAAAAATATAAAAATAAACTTGGTTTTATCATTTCTGACGAAGGAGAGGGTTTCAATTATGGTCAACTTCCAGATCCTACCGCTCCCGAAAATGTCTTAGAATTAGGCGGTCGTGGTGTATTCTTAATGAAACAATTATCCGATCAGGTCCTCTACCACGATAATGGTAGCACGGTAGAAATTCAATTCAATATATGAGTGACGAAGGTATTCACTATTATAATGAGGATTCAACTTTTAAGTTAGAACATCCTCAACTTATCAGTCACTGGATCAAATCTGTTTTTTCCGAAGAAGATTGTAGTTTTGTCACCATCAACTTTATCTATTGCAGTGATATTTATCTTCATGAATTAAACATGCAATATCTCCAACATGATACGTTGACCGACGTAATAACCTTTGCTTACAGCAAAACACCCATCGAAGGAGATATATTTATCAGTATTGATCGGATCACCGAAAACGCTAAAAATTATAAAGTAGATATCCTAACCGAACTCTGTAGAGTAATGGTACACGGAGTACTTCATTTGATTGGCTATAATGACAAAACAGCCGAAGAGCAAAAGCTTATGCGAAGTATGGAAAATAAATACCT
>JALZUU010000140.1 GCA_023300665.1 Saprospiraceae bacterium
TCAAAAATAGAAACCACAAAATAGTACAACGACTCGATTCTCAATCCGCCTGCAACAAATGCACCGGCCCAGATTCCAATAAAGAGAGAGACGACCACTTCTTTAAATAATAAAGCCAGTAGAATTGCAATCAGTGGAGGAACCACGGATAACCACATCGGAATATTTCGAACACGATGGGTTCCATTCGATTTTTTGGCCACATGGACCATCTTATATTGTTTTTTACCAGCAGTATTTTTATGGGTAAATAAAAGCAATTTTCCTTTTTGATCTACTGGATAAGGAAAGGTCGCTTGTCCATTGACAAAATTTAGGGAAACGGGATCATCGTTGCCGCTAATATTTATTTCAGTCACTCCATTGACTCCTGGGGCGTTAAAAATAAGGACGTCTTTTTCCATCTGAAGTTGATAATCTGTCAGACTAATAGGAGTGAGACTAGTATTTTGTCCAATTGCACTATTGTAAACTAGTGTACAAATCAAAAACAACAAATATCGTAAGTAATGGTTTCTCATTATGTAATGCGTATTTTTACAAGAAAATAATTCTAATTTCCAAGTAACAAATTTATTCTCGTACCACCAAAGTTAGCCTATGATTTCTATTAGAGTTTTTATATTTACTGTATTATTGGTCCTTGTTTGTGGTAGTTTGGCCGGACAAGACTTAACGCCTCACAACTTTGATTTTACCGTCAATAATACGGTTATAAAGAATCCATTGACTGGAGGAATCAATACGCCACAGGTTTCCAAGGCAGATTTTAACAACGATGGATTGCTTGATCTATATATTTTTGATCGAAGTGGCAATGTTTCAATCGTTTATCTGAATGATGGAATCGCCAATCAAGCGGAGTATACCTATGCACCTCGTTATGCAGAAAATTTTCCAGATTTAGTGGATTGGGTGCTTTTGCGAGACTTTAATCAAGATGGTGCGATGGATATTTTTACGGCAGCTCGAACGCCAGGAATTTCTGGAGCAGAAGTACTACGAGGTTATTATGAAGACGATGAATTAAAATTTGCGCCTTTTTACTTTCCACAATTTCAGTTTAATGTAATTCCTTTTCGGTTGGGCAATGGAAGTTTTACCAATCTATATGTTTCTTCTCAAGATTTGCCAGCCATTGATGATATTGATGGAGATGGGGATCTAGATATTATTTCTTTTGGTGTCAATGGTGGTTATATGGAATACTTTACCAATCAATCTGTGGAAGATGGATTTGGTGTAGATAGTTTGAGTTTTGATCGAGAGACAGATTGTTTTGGAGGTGTCTTTGAAGATGGCTTATCTACCTGTGTTTGTTTGCCGATTGAAGCAGGGGCCTGTTGCACAGGACTTACAGATTTGCAAGGAGATACCAGACATGCAGGTTCTACTATTTTGACTTTTGATAATGATGGAGATGGAGATAAAGAAGTGGTCTTGGGAGATATTTCTTTTGATGCACTAACGATGCTAGAAAATGGAGGTAGCCCAGATATGGCAACGATGGTTGATCAAGATTGTAATTATCCTTCTACCGATGTACCGGTTGATTTACCATCTTTTCCTGCGGCCTTTTTTGTAGATATTAATAATGATGGAAAACGTGATTTATTGGCGGCACCCAATTCTCCACGTCGAGTGGAGGATTTCTTTAATCTATGGTATTATAGAAATGATGGAACGGATGCGGCCCCTAGTTTTAATTTTCAAAGAAGAGATTTACTGACACATAATACCATTGATATGGGAAGTGGAAGTAGCCCTGTTTTTGTAGATTTTGATCAAGATGGATTAGAAGATATAATTGTAGGGACGAATACTTTCTATCAACCTTTTAATGAAAGAGACCCTCGATTATTTTTATATCGAAATACTGGTACAGCAACTAATCCGGCCTTTACGCTTTTTGATGAAGACTATTTAGATTTTTCTCAGTTCGCTAGTAATGCGTGGGGTTTTGCTCCGACCTTTGGTGATTTAGATGGCGATGGTGATTTGGATATGGTGGTTGGTTATCAGGATGGTTCCTTATTTTATGGCGAGAATACAGCGGGAGCTGGAAATACTTTTCAATTTACGATTACGCCTAATTATCTAGGGATTGATGTTGGTCAGAATAGTACGCCGACTTTGGTTGATATTAATCGAGATGGTGCGTTAGATTTGGTGATTGGAGAGCGAAATGGAAATTTAAATTATTTACCGAATATTGGGACGCCGACCAATCCGATCTTTCAACCCGTTCATGATGCTGCTCCTAATAATCCATTTTTTGGAGAAGTGGATGTAGCTGCTTTTGGTTTTGATATTGGAATGTCTGCTCCGATTTTTATAGATTTTGGAGGAAGTTATACATTGTTTGCTGGTAGCAATCTCGGAAATATTTATCGCTATGATGATATTGATAATAACTTAGATGGAGCCTTTAATTTAGTAGATGATACTTATGGTGATAATGTTAGAGTGGGAGAGGAGTCGAGAATCAATATGACAGATATTGACGGAGATGGAGTATTAGATTTATTACTAGGAAATTTTAGAGGAGGGCTAAATTTTTACCAAACAGATCTTAATATCGACGGAACAGTTGGCAACGAAGATCTCTCAGAAGGTCCTGCTTTTCAGATGGTACCCAACCCTGCAAATGACTATGTTGAACTACGAATGGAAGCATTTACAGGAGAATTATATGAGATTGAACTCTTTGATTTATTAGGTCGAACGGTCTTTCAACGCTCCTTTAATGGAGAAAGGCTAAGAATTAATACAAATGACTTTGGAGCAGGTATTTATTTTTGTAAAATTTCTTTAGGAAATAAAATAACCGTTAAAAAGTTGATTGTTAATTGATTAAATATTGTAAATAAAAATATGCTATTAATAAGCCGATATAAAATTAAATTATATCGGCTTATTTTGTTTTGAACGGTACGCTTTTTGTTTTATTGTTTTCATCTAAAATAATTTTCCTCCTTCCCACCTCCAATTTTTCTCACCCCATATTTTTTACAAACAAAATAAGCACCATGCGTACTTTAATTACCAATTTAATCTTTTTTATTTTATTAACAGCACCCGGATTTATTTCTGCACAGTATATCATTAAGTATCCTGCACAGGGCAATAGTGGAGTAGTCGAAACTACTTGTGTTGATATAGACCTTAATTGTGAGAATGGCTACATTGCCTGGGAAGATGGGCATAGTTACGAAGGAGCTATTAAAAATGGTCAGCCTTATGGAGAAGGTAGAATGACTTGGTCTGAGGATGTTTACTACGAAGGTAGTTTTAGAAACGGTAACCGTCATGGTTACGGTAAAATGGTTAACAAGAAAACAACTTATGATGGAGAGTGGAGAGATGATATGATTGGCGATCAAGGAGCTGCGATCTTCGAAAATGGAGATGAGTATCTTGGAGCATTCATGGATGGCTCTATTCACGGAAAAGGAACAATGCGTTATACGAATGGTGCATTGTATAGTGGTGACTGGCAAGATGGAATTCCACATGGAGAAGGAACTTTAATCCGTTCTGACAAAAGTATATTTAGCGGAATGACTGACGGTGGAATGCGCCAAGGAACAGGAATGATTACTTGGGCAAGTGGTGATACTTTAAATGGTGACTGGAAGATGAATAAGCTAAGTGGAAAAGCCATCTTTAATTTCCAAAATGGAGATAAAATGATCTCTAATTGGAGAAATGGTCGTCTTAGTACTCGAGCAGCTTATATCTTTAAGAATGGACAAAAATTAAGCGGTAGCTTACAGCAAATTAAAGAAGAAGCAAATTTACAAATCACAGACATCTTAAAAACAGAAACAAACTTTCAGTTGGCTTGGATGGGAATCGCAATGGAATTTAAAACCAACGGTGATTATGAAATGGCTGGAGATTTTCTTTCTTCTGCTAAGCAATACGCTTCTACTAATATGATGAACTATGATCTAATTGATCGAGTAATGGGCGAAGTGGAACTGCTACAAAAAGAACGTGGTTTGGCTAACTTAAACAAAAAGAAAGCTGAATAAAATATTATTAGAATAACACAAACAGTTAATACAAAAAGATGTCTTTTCTCAATTGAGAAAAGGCATTTTTTTGTTTGGAGTTGTTAAAAAAGAATCGCCATTCTTAAAATATTATAGTCTATAAAATTAAGAAATCTGCCAGAATATATTCTGACAGATCTCGTGTAAAGAGGGGTTATAATCTCTCAGTCCTCTCTTTCTCTTGGATTATTTGGTTTCTATTGTTACTTAGAAAGCGTATTTAGTTGATTTTATTTTGAAGTGGTTAATACTATTTCTTACTAAGAACGATAGACGAATATAGTAAATTGTTGGTGAAATTATATTTTACTGTAGTTGTTTTTTGTGAAATTATATTTATAATAACGGCATTAATGAGAATTAGTTGATTGGTTTGATGTTTTTTTTCGAAATTTATGCTGATTTAGGCTGATTCATGAGCGAGACTGATAGAGTAGAGGACGATTTAAGAAAAAGTACCTTTGTTAAAATAAAAATTACTCAATGAGTAAATTAGGATATTCTCAATTAGGGACTATTCGTTTTAAGAACTCTTGCTTTGCGCTTTGCCAACTCTTGGAGTTCTCAAAACTCATGGGCGAAGCTAGTGGAAAATCCCTATTATTTCGTCACCCACTCTTTAAAAAATTATCAAGTCAATTACGAAAAAAAGGCTGATCAATCTACTCCTTAAAACGACTCAAATCTGCCACGTAATTTCTAGCATTTTCTAACCAAAACAAAAAAAAGTGCGACACCCAAAAGAGCGTCGCACCTAATTTTATTTTCATAAAAGTAATAGATAATTTTGTATTAGTACTGGTCTGTGTTAAATGCTTCTATATTAAGCGAACCTATTTTAAGAAGGCGCGATTAAAGGAAGCCAATAGCAAACAACCAACAGCTAATAGCCAAAAAAGTCTACATCATGCCCGGCATTCCGCCGCCCATGCCGTGAGGCATATGGCCACCGCCAGCACCACCTTCTTCTGGCTTATCCGTAACAACACATTCTGTGGTTAGGACCATTCCAGCGATAGAAGCTGCATTTTCTAATGCGATACGCGTTACTTTAGTTGGATCGATTACACCGGCTTTCTTTAAGTTTTCGTACACTTCTGTACGAGCGTTAAATCCGTTGTCGCCTTTGCTCTTTAGTACATTCATTAGTACGACAGAACCTTCCACACCTGCATTTTCAGAGATAATACGGATTGGTGCTTCTAGAGATTTACGTACGATGTTGATTCCGATGTTTTGATCTTCGTTTTCACCAGCTACTTTCTCTAAAGATTTGATGGCACGTACCAATGCAACACCACCACCTACAACGATTCCTTCTTCTACTGCTGCACGCGTTGCGTGTAAAGCATCATCTACACGATCTTTCTTTTCTTTCATTTCTACTTCTGTCGCTGCACCTACATAAAGAACGGCTACACCACCAGCTAACTTCGCTAAACGCTCTTGTAGCTTTTCGCGGTCGTAATCAGAAGTTGTATTTTCGATCTGCGCTTTGATTTGAGCGATACGCTCTTTGATTGCTTTCTTTGTACCACCACCGTTTACGATGGTTGTATTGTCTTTATCAACGGTGATTTTTTCACAGCTACCAAGATGTGTAAGTTCTGTGCTTTCTAGTTTATAACCTTGCTCTTCAGAGATCACAGTTCCACCCGTTAGGATTGCGATATCTTCTAGCATTGCTTTACGACGGTCACCGAAACCAGGAGCTTTAACCGCCACTACTTTCAATTGAGCACGTAATCGGTTAACCACTAATACGCCTAATGCTTGAGACTCGATGTCTTCCGCGATGATTAAAAGTGGGCGACCAGAACCAACTGCTTTTTCTAGAATCGGCACGATATCTTGCATGTTTGCAACCTTCTTATCGTGGATTAGAATTAACGGGTTTTCGTATTCAGTGGTCATGTCCTCTGTGTTGGTCACAAAGTATGGAGATAAGTAACCACGGTCAAACTGCATACCGAGTACTTCTTCAACGTACGTATCGGTACCTTTTGCTTCTTCCACAGTGATGACACCATCTTTAGAAACTCGCTTCATAGCATCTGCGATGAGGCTACCGATTTCGTTGTCGTTATTAGCAGAGATAGCACCTACCTGCTGAATTTTATTAAAGTCATTACCGATTACTTCGGTTTGCTTTTTTAGGTTAGCAATAACGGCTTTTACTGCTTTGTCGATTCCTCTTTTTAGGTCCATTGGGTTGGCACCAGCGGTTACGTTTTTCATACCAGCAGTTACCATAGCTTGCGCTAAAACAGTTGCGGTAGTGGTTCCGTCACCGGCGATATCAGCAGTTTTAGAAGCTACTTCTTTCACCATCTGAGCGCCCATATTTTCAACAGGATCATCTAGTTCGATTTCTTTTGCTACGGTAACACCATCTTTGGTTACAGCAGGAGCGCCGAAGCTTTTTTGGATAACTACATTTCGGCCTTTAGGTCCTAGCGTTACTTTTACTGCGTTTGCTAGTGCGTCGATACCTGCTTTAAG
Organism: Saprospiraceae bacterium; assembly: GCA_023300665.1. Classification (GTDB taxonomy): domain Bacteria; phylum Bacteroidota; class Bacteroidia; order Chitinophagales; family Saprospiraceae; genus JALZUU01. The sequence continues at coordinate 6,561 of JALZUU010000140.1, forward strand.
TTTTTCGCGGGCATCTGCATTAAATCTAATTTCTTTAGACATTGCTATGTTTATTTTTTTATGAATTAAATAGAAAAGTGGTAAGCGTTAAAACTTACAGTACTACTAAGATATCGTCTTCGCGCATGATGAGGTAATCGTTGCCTTCATGAGCTAGTTCAGTACCAGAGTATTTGCCGTAGAGTACGACGTCTCCTTTTTTTACAGTCATTTTGATACCGTCCTTACCTGGACCTACTGCGATGACTTTACCACGTTGCGGTTTTTCTTTAGCAGTATCAGGAATGATAATGCCACCTTTGGTTTTCTCCTCAGCTGGAGCTGGTTTCACGACCACTCGGTCATTGATTGGCTTCATGTTTAAGTAAATTTTGGTTTCGACGAAGCCTCGTTGAAGTGTGAGGGTAGTCGAAAGTTTTAAAAAAAATATCTGTAAGACTTCTGCTTTCTTTAAAAAGAGTTAGCAGAAAATTTAATTGTAATTATAGCTATACCATCACGCATTGTGCCAAATGGATAACGATGACATGTTGACTGAAAAGTCCGAAATATTGTCCGAAATAAGAATTAGTATCAGGAAGGGATTTGCCATAATGGCAAGGAGCCCATAGTATGTTAAATCAGTTGTTGGTAAATTGAGCAGACCAGCTAATAAGCGAGAAGCTATTTTACCAAAATTACAGGTAAAATAGCTTCTCTATTTTTACGATATTGAAATCGAAATTATTCTGAAAGTAAAGCAGGTCCTTCTGCACCAGTTCCAGTGATCATTAAGCTTGTGATAATACACAAGACGAATAATGCGATGGCTAGGTACCAAGTTGCTTTTTCGATAAAGTCAGTAGATTTTGCCGCACCAAACATTTGGGTAGTTGCTGTACCACCAAGACTGGCGTCAACTCCACCACCTTTTGGGTTCTGAATCAAAATTGCACCCATTAAGAGGATACAAATCATGGCAATTAAAATGGTCATTGCTGTTAACATGAGCTATTTCTTTTTAAGTTTTTTAATTAGCGATGCAAAGAACGCCTTTTTTTCTGGAATAATCAAACTCAATCGTTCATAAGCTAGAATTGCTTTTTCAAATTTTTCTTGCTTGACATAAAGGTCCGCTAAGGTTACCGAAATCGTCTCTCCGTCTTCTACGATACTGCGATTGGCAAATTTTCGGATGGCTTTTTTCTTACTTATCTTTTTATTCGAGTCCTTTTTTTTCTTTTTCTTACTATTTTTTGGATCAGCGTCCGTTTTTTTGTTGGTCTTTTTCTTCTTTAAATCTGTTTTTTTGGCTGTTTCTTTGTTTTTGTCTTTCTTTTTAGCCTTTAGATCTACTACTTTCTCCTCTTTGTCTTTCTTTTTACTGCGTTTTTTTCGTTTGTCCTTTTTGACTTCCTCGTCGTCGTTAGTAGCTTGATATTTTTTTATCCATTTGCCTAATTTAGGTTGGATAGTTAGTAGTCCTTCTGAAGGGATATCAAAATCTTCTGATAATGGAATTTCTTCAAGGTTTTCTATAAAAAGGTCAGATAATTCAGTTTCTTCTTCAAGATTTTCTTCAACTTCCGCTTCAATTTCTTTTTCCTCTTTTATAAATTTTTCAGGAAGAACTTCAATTAACGGCTTCGTTAAAATATCATCCATTTCATCTTCAAGTTCAAACTGCTTTGGAAATTCGATTATTTCTGAATCTTCTTTTGAACTAGCTGGAGATAGATCTTCTTCGATTTCGTTATTTAATTCCAAATTTATGCCGAGTATTTCATTTTCAAGGCTTGAGTCGGGAAGATTACTACCAGATACTATAGACTCTTTGGGCTCAAGATCGAAAATGATCTCTTCGTCCATTATACGTGGTTGTTCGGCAATTGGTTCATGCTGAATGCGGATCTTTTTTTCTAACGGAGCAATTTCAGGATCTTCTAGCTGATTGGCCAATTGGGGGATTTCTAGAATAACTGGAGCTCTTGTTTTTTGCTTTTCTATAGTAACAAAAGTCTCTGTTGGTGGAGGCTGATCTGCTGGTGGAGTATCCATCACAATATCTGCAACATGATTAGCTGTATTTTCTATAGTGTGTCCTTCCTCCATAGATGGTTCATCTGGGATAAATTCTACCACCGGTAAATCTTCATCTGGAAGGTTGGTAATAAATTCTTCTGAAGCTATGTGAATAATTGAATTTGCGGGAGTGGGTTCTGATTCGGGCTCGGGTTCAATATTAGGTTGAGAAGGACGGTCGTTCTGCTGGAGTTGTTTACGCAAAAAAGACCGGCTATTCATATAGGTAGCAGCAATTTTGAGGTGTCGTTCAAAATCAGGATGTTGTTCCTGCATACTTTTCTGGGCAAGTAAAAAATGCAGGTTCTGGCTATATGGATAATCTGTCAATGCCTGTTTTAGTCGATCAAAGGGAATTTCTTTGAGTTGGTCAGGATTTAAGATACAATTCAGGATTTCTTCTTGTTTCATAACTTTGACTTAAATTTGAGTTTCAAGATTATGGTAGAATAACTTCTATTCACTGGTGAAAATACGAAAAGATAGCCAAATCCTCTAACTCTGATGAAGAGTGGACCAACAAAGCGCTTACCAATCGGTAAAAGCAAAGTTGAAAATATCTTCTACGATTTGGTCATTAATCGTACTAATGAGGTTATCCTGCACATCTAACAGGTTTTGATCGGCTGGGAAATTGGCAAAAAAGCTAAAGTTCTTTTTCCACTTATTGTCTTCGTCTCGGTTGTTGATATATTCGACGGAAACGGCAATAGTAAGTCGATTAAAAGAAGTGGTTTCTCCTGGTTCAGGGGCTTCGGAGGTAACACGAAAGCTAGAAATCGACCCCGTAAAATCAATATCCGGATCCGTATCTTTTAGATTGAGCCTAGATTCATTTCTGATTTTATCTCGGAATGTTTCAGTAAAATCTTGCCCAAGGGTAGGGGGCGCATCGTTGGGAAGCGTATCAAATAAGGTGATGTAAAACGTTTTGATAGAGGGGTCTATTGAAATTCCTTTAAAAGAATAACAAGCTGGTTGGCTGACCAAAAATAACGTCAACAAGAACACAGGAAAAAATGATTGAACTTTATTTTTCAATTTAATTTTTTTGTGAAAAAAATTTAATAAGTCTCCGTAAGACAACGTTTTAAAACCTTCCTAAATACAAATCAACAAATCAACAAATCAACAAATCAACAAATCAACAAATCAACAAATCAA
>JALZUU010000141.1 GCA_023300665.1 Saprospiraceae bacterium
CAACAGAGAACATGTGATATGAGATCAGACTTGCTATCGCTGCGTCCGCTCCATATCGCTGAGACGTTAAATCAATCTTTCAGCTTGACAGGCTATACCCGTGTATAAACAAAAACCTAAACAAACTTCCCTTCTGATAGTAAATCAAAGCCCCTATTTTTACTAAGTCAATGGCTCGGCTTTTGGTAGCGGATCTTCAGGTTTAGTTCATGTTGAACGAAGGGGGATTAGTTTTTTTTAATAAAGAAATTGAACCTCCATTTGCTTTTGAAAAAAGACGTAGAATTTAAAGGTACAATTATTGATTATCTCTTAAACAGCTTCAATATTAATGTTAGTTTTTAAAAGATTTTTAAACTAAAAAGTAGCTAGGAGATCACCGATTTATGCCGGACTTTATCAAGCAAAATCAAGCCTTTATTCCTGAAAATAGAAAAAAGGCCCGCAAGGATATAACCCAAATTCCTTTTTTGCTTTTAAATTTGGAATGCCTTATCTTTGCCGCAGGTTTCCTAGAAAGCCTAAGTTTTGCTTAAAATCCCGTGGAATATGAATTTTTTTAGATGGTTAATCCTGTGTATAGCAGTATTAGTGGTAACGAATTGTACCAAAGATAAGGTACCCTATGGCGATGAAGACCTGAGGGCGACGATAGCCGAGAGAGCCGAAACAGGTTCCCTAGACTATTATATCTTCCCTGATTCCGATGATTATTCCAACCTTCCTAATCAAGATCCAGCCAATCCAGTCACCGCAGAAAAGGTCAGACTGGGTAATCTATTATTCTTTGAGACTGGTTTAGCCCAGCACCCTAAATTTGAGAGTGGACTAGAAACCTATTCTTGTGCTTCCTGTCATATCCCAACTGCCGGTTTTATGCCCGGTAAGTTACAAGGAGTCGGCGATGGTGGAGTCGGCTTTGGTGTGAATGGTGAAAGCAGAATACTTAATCAAAATTATACCGAATACGATATTGACGCTCAAGGAGTAAGACCGATGAATCCGCTAAACGCTGGTTATAGTACGGTCATGTTATGGAGTGGGACTTTTGGTGCTCATGGCCCAAATGAAGGAACCGAGGAATATTGGGAAGGAGCAGCAGAAATCAATCATACCAGATATATGGGACTAGAAGCCCAAAATATAGAAGGCTTTGAACTCCATAGATTAGAGATCAATGAAAGAGTATTGGACGAGCATGGTTATCGAGTATTATTCGATCAAGCTTTCCAAGATTTTCCAGTCAGTGAAAGATATAGCGCGACCACAGCAAGTTTTGCCCTCAGTGCCTTTATCCGAAGTTTTTTAGCAAATCAAGCTCCTTTTCAAGATTACCTAAAAGGAGATAATCAAGCCTTGACACCTCCTCAAAAACGAGGCGCAGATATATTTTTCGGTAAAGCTAATTGTGCTACTTGTCACAATGGTCCTTCCTTAGGTGCCATGAATTTCTATCCGTTGGGTACCGCCGATTTACACCAATTTGGAGGGATGAATACCAATGCAGAAGATACTAGAAATCTAGGAAGAGGTTCCTTTACCGGCGAAGAAATTGATATGAGAGCCTTCAAAGTACCACAACTCTATAACCTAAAAGACTATGCATTTTATTTTCATGGCAGCTCAAAATCCACTTTAGAAGAAGTAGTTGATTTTAAATTAGCCGCCAAATCCGAAAATCCAAACGTAACCGACGACCAAGTCGCCCTAAATCCTAACAGCCTCACAGACCTTGAAATATCCGACCTCGTAGACTTTCTAAGAAACGGTTTATACGACGAAAACTATGTTCGATACGTTCCTGGAACTTTACCTTCTGGTAATTGTACACCAAATAATGATGAGATGTCAAGAGATGATTTAGGATGTTATTAGGAATTAAGAAGTGTTGATTTTTGCTAGTTAGTTGACACCAGCTAACTAGCAAAAAATGCTTTCGTTTGTATTGTTTTCTTTTGATTTCTCTTCTTTTAATTTCTCTTCTTTTGTAATTTCTAATTAGGCAAGATCGTATTTGCCATCGATAAAGCTTTAACTTTAAGCTTCTAACCTTCAAGGATAATTCAAATTTATTTTTGTACTTTATACCATTAAATACTTAATCGGAGTGCTTATGGTGGAAACTAGTATTTTTCCGAGATAGATTTGGTTGTTAATCTAGAGAATAATGTTGTATATTTATGTTGATTAGATGTTATGGTATTGGGTGAGTGAAAAAGTGGGCAAAAAACGAAAGGGGCTAGAGGATTGTCTCGGCTATAACAAAGTTATGCGGTATTAGAAAGAAAAAATACCACTTTCATTGATTTTAAACCTTTAAAATTTAATACATGAAAAAGCAAACGGTTAAATCTTTAGCATTAATTTTAATGCTATTCAGTTTTATTCAAGAAGGAGTAACACAGAATTTTTCTACTGAATTTGAAAATTACATTCGTTCTGCTCCAACTATAGTTGAGGGTAAGGTTATTTCTCAAAGAACAATCAGAGAAGAGGAAACAGGTAATATATTTACATTATCTGAACTTGATATTTCGAAACATTTTAGAGGTGGAAATGAGACAACTATCACTGTTAAAACCCGAGGTGGGAAGTTTGGGGATAGAACGGATAAAATATCTCATGCAGTTAGTTTATCTGTTGGAGAAGAGGTTATTCTAATGTTAAGTTCTGTTGAGAGCACTTCCTATTTTATCATTACAAATGGTAAGTTTGGTAAGATCAGATATTTAAATGGAAATAGAAAATTTCATTCGATTTACGAAGGAAATGCTGAAACCTTCAGGAGTAAAAGAGAATTAATAGAAAAGATTGGGACTTTGACCGATAATGATTTTAATATAGACCCAATAGTAACAGAAACTGCACTCAGTAATATTATAGAGGTAGGAGAATTATGTTTTGCGATAGCCAATCCTGAGCCATTGTTTCAAACTTCGCAAGTAGCTTTTGATATTTTAATTAAAAGTGAAACAGCAGGTCTGCTTTTTTCAGGAAGTGAAGTCGTCTTGAAGTATCCGACTGATAACCTTGGAAGTAATATTGCGCTGAATCAAAACGTTGAGGTTAACAAAGCAATTGTTTCTGAAAATTCGGAATATGTTCTTACAGTCGAGGATATCGCTCAGGATCAGTTAAAGATAAAACTAGGAACAGATTGTAGAAATAAGGAAGCTTACTATGTTTTAGGAGAAGAATATGAGAAATTACTCAGAGTGATCGTCAACGTACAAAATTGGGGAAGCACTCCTAATTCATCTGTATTGAATATTGAAAATTTCGATTACGAGGGAAATGCTCAATTTTTCATTGAAGAAAGAGGATGTGTTGAATTTGAGAAGTTTTGTACTAGAGGAGGAGTTCATTTTGCTGTTTGCGATGTTGACGATATTGAAATTATCCCTATTGCCGCAGGCATTGGACAAATGATAACTTTCACTGGAGAAAATTTTGGCAACGGTATTGCTGGAGCAATTGCTATTCCGAACCCAGATGATGGAGGAGCTAGTAGCTTTAGTGTTTCAGGTGTCGATTTTAATTATATTGAGAGTTGGTCAGATAATGAGATTCAATTGAACGTATCTTCTTTGGGTACAACTTCGGATGAATCTCCTTTTGGAAGTGGTTTATGGGAAATAAATCCAGATGTAACGCAAGGGACGACCATGGCTTGTTATACAAATGTTGAAATTGATTATGCTTTAATAAACGATAATGACTCAGGTAGTGATAGAATGGTTGCCTTATTATTTAATCCTGGAGTTCCTCCTGTTCCTGCAACCTACAAATGGTATTTGGATTTGGACATAAATACTGATGAAGTTTTAATGGAAAGAGGAATAACTTTTCAAATGGTCGAAGAAGTAGCCAGGATGGTTTACTGTGACTGGGAAGCTGCTACCGGTATTGATTTCGAGTATATGGGGGGAATAGCTGGCGGAGTATTTTCCGAAGATAATTTATCTGTAGTTCAATTTAATCCTCTTCCAATGGGTATGGTTGGTAATACAGCAGCTCGAAAATCTCAAACCAACTGTCCCGATGATGAAGTTTTCGAAGATCGATTTGTAGAAGCTGATATCGAACTCAATACCAATGCCAATTGGTTTGTTTCATTAAATGAAGATATAGGTGAGAATCAAGTAGATCTTTATAGTGTTTTATCTCATGAAGTTGGACATGCAATTCAACTAAGGCATTCCATGGATACGGACGATGCAAATGGAACGGAGGATGATAGAACAATGTTCTGGCAATTAGAAGAAGAACAAGTTAAAAGAGTTATTGACAACAGAACTATTTCAGGTGTTCAGTTACTTGTTGAACGTAGTCTAGAAGCTATTGACCCAGCTAGGTGTTTTGGTGGGTTTGCTTTAGCTACGAATGGAGGTCCTTGTACAACTCCTGTTTATGAAGTTCAACAATCATTCTGTAATTTTTCACTCGTCGGAAACATCAGAAGTAATAAAAATCCTCTTAGAATAAGCGTAGAAGAGAATATTGACATACTTAAAATAGTTGGTATCAGTGGAAGTATTTTTTACGAGACTCAAGACTTAGGAAGAGGGGACTATGAGATACCAACTTCAAACTTTAAAAGTGGTTTGTATTTTGTTGTTTTTTCTTGTGGAGGACAATTCCATACTCAAAAACTTCTCATTCAATAAAATTAATAAATCAAAGCGAGCTATCATTTTTTAGAAATGATAGCTCGCTTTCTAATTATAACTTGTTATGAAAATTCAAATCATAATTATTTTTACCGTCTTATTAGGAAGTTGTTTTAATAAGAAAGTCCCAATTAATTCAGAACTAAACCCTGTTGAGCAATTAATTTTTATACCACAGGAATTAATGCTAAAAAACAGAATCCCTAATTGCGATAGCGCAAAAGTTTATATGAAGAATATTATACAACCTCTACGAGCTATACGGGCTATACCAACTAAGGATTTTTTATATCCTGTAGAAAAGGAAGTATTCGTAACCATACCTGGAGAGAATAACTTTATGTATAGAGACAATCGCTATCTTATTCATATTAATGCTGGTTGCTTTATGAATAGGCCTTTTGAGGAGGTCGTAAATATTTTTTGTCCTCCAGACTCAAAGTTGGATTTTGATGAAATTAATAGGATATACGAAGAAAGGGGAATCAAATGGTTCCTATCAGTTCGTGGAGATAACGGTTTTGGATTGGGGTTTTGGATAGAAAATGGAGCGGTAATTACTGCATCGATTGGTGGAGGAACTATAGAACAATAGGAAAAAATTATTAAACACCGCATAACATTGTATTTACGTCCATTCGCCCTAAACGGGCGAACGGCGTAAATACTAACCGATGTACTGCCATCACTCCGCTCCGCTCCGGAGGGCAGCACATCGTTGTGGGTCGGCGCTGATTTCGGCGTTGAGCAAAGGGGCAGTTAATATCAGT
>JALZUU010000142.1 GCA_023300665.1 Saprospiraceae bacterium
GCATTAAGAGAAAGTTCCTATTTGGTCGGGAAAGTTCATTTAGGGTAGGTAGTTTAGAAGCTTCGTGTTTAATTGGCTAGTTTTTCACTCAATTATCCAAATAAAGACTTCTTGTCTGCTACCATTTTACTACATTTTTACCAACTTCTCAGCTTGAAAAACTAATTAGAATTAGGGTAACTTAATTAAAATCTAATCGTTTTGTGGTAAGTGCTCCTATTTGGTTAAAACATTTACGCTAGAAATTGCTAATTAGCTCATTTTTTCTGTATTTTGTATATGTCCAATCACACACCTTAATTTTTCTAATATTAAGGACTTTTTTTACAATTTTTTTGATCTAAAGGCTAATTTTTCATACTTGTTTGAATTTTCTTTGCTTAAAAATGGCTTATAGTCTTACGGACTACCATTTTAATAGAGAATAACAAGTATATACTTGTACTTTTTGTGAATAATCTCAACCACTTTCGTAATATAATCCTAGGTACGCCATGAATAACCTTTTGAATTTTTTAATCTTCTGTTTTGTTGTCCTATCTGGATCTTCACTATCTGCACAACTATTTATCAACGAGTTTATGGCAGACAATACCTCAACAATTAGTGACGAGCAAGGAAGTTATGAGGACTGGATAGAAATATATAACGCTGGTTCGACGGCTGTTGATTTGGGAGGCTATTACCTCTCGGATGATTTGGATGTTCCTCAATCTTGGCAAATCCCAACCACCAATTCGGCCCTTACGACCATTCCTGCTGGAGGCTTTTTGCTGCTTTGGGCGGATAGCGATCCAGAAGATGGAGAATTACATTTAGATTTTAAACTAAGTAGTGGGGGAGAAAGCATCGTGCTTACTGCACCAGATGAAACTCAAATTGATGAAATAACTTTTGAAGCTTTAGGTTCGGATATTTCTTTTGGACGAACAACCGATGGTGGTCCGGATTTTCAAGAATTCATCATCACGACTCCTGGAACAAGCAATGAAAACACTACCTCCAGGTTACTATTTCCAATAAGCATCAATACGCAAGTGAAGACCATTAATGATGACGCCATCGAATATGGAATCTCTAGTGGAGGGGTAATTATAGATGCCTTTGGAATGTCTATGACGGAATCTTGGTCCAACCAAATTATTGGCGTACGATTTAGCGAAATCGATATTCCACAGGGAGCCGTCATTACGGAAGCGCATGTTCAGTTTTCGACCAAAAACCCTGAGGATAGCACGGGCCCTTCAAGTCTTCATATCAAGTGTGAAACCTCTGGTAATGCCGCTCCTTTTGAAGAAATAAACCATAATTTATCAGCTCGACCGCTCAGCATAGACTCTGTTATCTGGACGCCGGATGAATGGAAGCTTCAGAATTTTGAGGGATTAAATCAAAAAACGCCCAACCTAGCGTCGGTTATTCAAGAAGCAATTGATTCACCAAATTGGGCTCCTGGAAATGCCCTCGCATTCATCATCACCGGTACAGGGGAAAGATCTGCCCATAATTTCGTTTCTAATTTTCCTCCTACTATAACAATAAAAGCGCAAGCCCCGGTTCCTACGGCTCCTGTCACTGGATTGCTTATCAACGAAGTAGCACCCAACGGAACGGACTATCCCGATAAAAATGGAAAATTCTCTGATTGGATAGAAATTTATAATACCAATAATTTCCCCGTAAGTCTTGGCGGTTTATTTTTAACCGATGATATCGATAATCTTTCTAAGTGGCAAATTGGTGGTATACAAAATATTCCACCCAATGGCTACGCTACGATATGGGCCGATGGAGAACCGGAGACGGGAGGCTTTCATGCTAATTTTAAATTAAAAGAAAATGGCGAAAGCTTACACTTGGTGCAAGCATTAAACAATAATTTTGTAATTATTGATTCTACTACTTATCAATCCGTTCCTTTTAAAGCTTCGACGGGAAGATCTTCTGATGGAGCAAGTGATTGGATAATCTTTGGAGCACCCACTCCTTTGGCTCCCAACGCGAATGCGCTTTCTTGGATTGCTCCGCCAGTTCTTTCCATTGGCAATGGTATTTTTGATACACCGCAGGATGTCACGATCACTCACGAAGATTCCGACGCTACTATTTACTATACCACGGATGGTTCTGACCCTGATCAAACGGCCAATTTATATACCACTGCGGTGACCATTGATCAAACGCAAAGTCTCAGAGCGATCGCTTATAAAACCGGAGCTGCTCCAAGTCAGATCGAAACTAAAACCTATCTTTTTGATGCGAGTCCTAACCTTCCCGTCTTAATGATTACCACCGATCCTGACAATTTCTTTGATGATGAAATTGGAATTTATACGATTGGAACGAATGGAACTACTATTGATAATAATTGTCCTGGTAATATAGTTGCAAATTATTGGAATGACTGGGAACGACCCGTTCATCTTACGCTTTATGATACGAATGGTGAAACCGCTTTTGCTGTTAATGGTGGTGTAAAAATTTCTGGTAATTGCTCTAGAAGATATGCTTTAAAAAGTCTTAACTTTTTTTTTAGAAAAAACCAGTATGGCGATGATAATATTGATTATCAATTATTTCCAGATCGAGAATTTAAAGATTATGAACGACTAAGACTCAGAAATAGTGGTCAGGACTATCGAGGCACCATGCTGCGAGATGGTACCAACCAACGAATCCTTATGGAGGTGATGGATGTAGAACATCAAAGTATGCAACCTACGCTGGTCTATATCAATGGGGAGTATTGGGGTATTCAAAATTTCAGAGAACGATACAATGCAGATTATTTTGAAAGACTGTATGATGAGGTAGATGGAGAAGAAATTGACCTTTTAAAAAATCCTCGATATTTAACTTTAGTAGATATTAAAGAAGGGGACAATATTCATTATAACGCACTTTATGATTTTATGGAGGATAATGATCTAGGTTTGGAGCCCAATTTTGAATATATAAAAACGCAATTCGAGATTGATAATTTTTTGGATTATTGGATTTCTATGCTTTACGTGAGTAATTCTGATTGGCCAGCAAATAATCTTCAAGTATGGCGTCCCCGTAACGATGACGGACGATGGAGGTACATGTATGTAGATACCGATATCACGACGAATATTTCTGGGAATACGTCCCCTAGTGGAGACATGTGGGATAGACTCGTCGAAGTTTTGGATCCAACGCAGAATAGTTGGCCTAATCATATGGATGCAACGCTGCCTTTCCGAAGGATGATGGAAAACCCCGCTTTTCGAGATGAGTTTATCCAGCGTAGTTGTTCTTTTATAGAATTGGCTTTTAATGAAGAACGGGTGCTTCCTATTATTGATGCAGCAGCTAATGAGATTGACTTAGAAATTGGAGCACATGTGGAACGTTGGGTTTTTGACAATCCTTTCGTTGATGATTATGATCTCTGGTTAGACAACGTTTCTAAGTATCGGCAATTTTGGATAGACCGTTCACCGTTTTTTTACCAGCAACTCGTTGATAATTTTGGTTTAGGGGATACTTATGAACTTTCATTCAATTATGATGAAACCACTAATGGAGATGTTTTTATTCATTGGAAAAACATGGAAATCCCATATGATTATACTGGAACTTATTATACTGGTCTTCCAATCAGAGCAACGGCAGTAGCAAAAGAAGGTTATGTTTTTTCTCATTGGGAAGAAACAGGAGATAGTACGGAAGTGATTGAATTTATTGCAAATGAAGATGCTACCTTGACACCGATTTTTGTAGAAGAAGTAATTACATCTACTAGTGAATTATTGGACGATAACCTTATCCGTTTGTTTCCAAATCCAGCTCAAGATAAACTATTTTTAGAAGCGCCAGATTTTGCAGGAACCAACTTTTCGATTTCGATCCATAATCAATTGGGACAAATCCTAAGTATTGAAAAGATAAATGCTGCCTCGAGTACCCATACAATTAATCTGGAAAAGATAATGGATGGTTTTTATTATCTAATATTGACTACGGAAGATAATCGGAAAATAACGAAAAAATTTGTTCTTAGTCGGTAGTAAATTTTATCCTACTGGTGTGCTCATCGATGAAATAACAACTATCCAAAAAGTTGATCAACATCGTACGTACCACCCATTTTTCAACGGCCATTCCAAATTCGAGCCGCTGGTTAGTATGAATTCTATTTTTATAGGATTTCAGGAATCAAATATAATAGCTGGTGATTTACAAGACAACGGGAGTTATCTTCGATCTGATACCGACTGGAAAGTTTAGCTTGGAATAAAAAAGCACACCAAAAATAACCCATCATTCATAAATTTCTGTAAAAGAAGAAAACCCATCTGTTACTTTTGTGATGTTATGATTTTTTTTAGGTAATACAATTAGGGCTCCTGAATTTATAGTGAAGCTGTTTAAAAATGAAGCCTGCCTTCGTGCCTCTGGCAGGCAGGCACAATGGTTACGGA
>JALZUU010000143.1 GCA_023300665.1 Saprospiraceae bacterium
AAAATAAATTAAGATGTAAAATATTAAAAAATATGCACGCTATTTATTTTAGGGAAAAGTGCAGCAGTTTTTTCTGATAATTGAACACCCTAGCAAGTAGCAAAAAACAAAAAAATGATTACCGTTGAAGCCGCCCGTAAACTAGTTTTCGAAACAACCCGTGATTTTGGAATTGAATCAGTAGACCTAATGGAGTCCGTAGGACGGATCTTAAGAGAGTCGCTGATTGCTGATCGAGATTTTCCTCCTTATGATCGAGTGACCATGGATGGAATTGCCATTCGATTCAAAGACTTTGAAAAAGGCAATCGTAGATTTAAAATTACAGGTGTCGGACCTGCTGGCGAACCACAAAAAGAACTTACGAAGACAGATACTTGTCTTGAAATAATGACAGGGGCGAGTTTGCCGATTGGGAGTGATACCATCATTCGATACGAAGATGTACAAGTGGAAAATGGGTACGCAACGATAACAGTTGATAAAGTTCGTGCAGGACAAAACGTACATGGAAAGGGGAGTGATCGTCCTCAAGGTAGCGAACTACTTTTGTCGGGCTATCAGATCAATGCTGCTGCAATCGGAGTTGCTGCGACGATTGGCAAGGTCCAATTAAAGGTCAGTAAATTACCCAAGGTGATTATTATTTCTACAGGAGATGAATTGGTAAAAGTAGCAGCTAAACCATTACCACACCAGATTCGTAAATCTAATGTTTTTCAATTGTCAGCTGGTCTTAAGCATTTGGGTATAAAGGCAGACCAACGTCATCTGAAGGATGATTTAGCTGAGATTAAAGAAGTCCTAAAAACGATCTTAAAGGAATACGATGTGGTCTTCTTAAGCGGCGGTGTTTCTAAAGGAAAGTTTGATTTTTTACCAGAAGCGATGGATCAACTTGGCGTAGAGAAATTATTTCATAAAATAAAACAACGTCCTGGAAAACCTTTTTGGTTTGGACAATATGAAAGCGATGGTGCTACCGTTTTTGCGTTCCCTGGAAATCCAGTTTCGTCGTTTATGTGTGCACAGATTTATGGGATGCCTTGGTTAAAGAAATGTATGGGGTACTCAGATTTAGAACATAAATTTGCCAAACTAACTGGACCTATTCATTTTAAACCAGACCTTACTTATTTTGCGCAAGTAAAAATATCAACTAGTCAAACAGGAGAATTATTGGCCACGCCCATTGAAGGAAATGGCAGTGGCGATCTAGCCAACTTAGTTTCCGCTAATGCTTTTTTAGAAGTACCGAGAGGTAAGGATATTTTTGAAACAGGAACTATTTTACCTTTTTTAGAAATAGTTTAAAAACAAAAAAAATCGAAACCAAACATGAGGTGTGATTTCGATTATAACTTTATATTTTAGCTTTGAATCATTACTTGGTCCTTAAGAAAATTTATAAATCCATTCTTATTCCCACGGTTCCGCCAAATAATAAATAATTTTGATTTAATCCCACCCCTTCTTTGATAAAGTTTCTAGAATAATAACGGAAGGAAGGATTGACTCGAATAGATAGTTTTTCTGTCAAACTCTTGCTGACGCCAATTCCAAACTGTAAACTATAATCCACGCGACTTCGGTAGATCTCTTCTTGGTCTGTGCCTAATTCGATATCGGTGGTAGGTGTATTCGGAATACGACCGTCCGTAGCAAGGAGTAAATTCACTAAAACACCTACAGAAAAATCCGTTTTCCAATCTCCAAAATCGTATTGATAGCCTACAAAAACAGGGATGTCAAGCATCCGATAAGTATTATAAAATCTTTTTGAAAAAGTCGTCGTCGTTGTAGTCGCCACTGGTCCAATTATATCGATGGTGTCACCAGCAATATTGATAACTCTTTTTTCGATTCCCATCGAATCAATCATGGTTACAGACTGTGTGCTATTATTAGAATAGATTTCGGAAATCTGTGTAAAAGCGACCCCAGAAGAAACATAAAATCCAGATGGAAAATGTGCGTTTACCAAAAGATTAGCATGTAATGCTTCTAATGGATCTTCAAAAGTATTTCTAAGGGTTAACAAAGTGTCAAGACTTGAATTGTTGAATTCAGTAGCACTTAAGGTTCTATTTACCGCACTAATTCCTGTTTGAAATTCAATAGAAAAAGTTGGTTTTTCTATATAAATGGGCGGAGGTTTCACGCCGTTATTTTTTTCAATAAAACTTTCTTCAATCAAAAAATCAGGTTTTGGAATTTCCATTTCCGGCATTTTTAATCCAACTTTAGTACCAGGTAATTTTGATAAAGGAGTCATGGCAGCTGTTGTGGCAGCAATACGGCTCGCATTATCAATGGCCTTTTTGGGTTGTTGAACCGTACCTTTAGGAACAGAAATGCTTTGAGTGATCGTTGGTGGAGTAGTGTTTGAAAAATTAGAGGCAGTTGGTAAAACTACTTTAGGCTTTTTCTCTACTACTTCAGATTTTTTCTCTATCGTTTCTGAATTTTGTGGAGGACTAATATGCTTGGTTTTTTGAATAGGCGTTTCCGTAGTTGGAATTGCTTTTGGTTCTTCCAATTCGATAGGCGTTATAGCTTCCATCGTTTTATTGTCATCCGCCTTATCTTCAATAGCTACCACAGCAGCGGTGGTCTGAATGATATTGTTTGGAGATGTTCCATCTAGGGTTTTGCTAGTCTGGGTTTGCGCTTCTGGAAATAGGAAGAAACTTGCTCCAACTAATCCTATTAATAAAATGCCACCAGTCAACCAATAGAGAAAGAATGGTCGACGTTTCTTTTTTCGTTGAGCATTGATCTCATCAACTTGCGGCTCAATAGCGGCCCAAATTTCGTTTATATCCAAAGCGGATTGATAGTTTGTAATATTTTTATTCATGATCTTACTTTATGGCTAGTGACAGAATTAATAGACTGTTGTTCCAGCCAAAGTTTAGCTAATATTTTTTTTGCACGGGTCAATTGAGACCGAGAAGTACTTTCTGAGATTCCTAAGATGTCAGCAATTTCAGCATGCGTATTCCCATCGATTTCTCGGAGGTTAAAAACAGATCTAAAACCAGCAGGTAGTTGTTGAATTAAACCAATTAATTCTTCCATTCCCATGGTGTTAAAAACAGAGGGATCTACTTTTGGTCCTCTAGTAGTTGGATTCATTTCTACTTCGTGTGCGCGATGTGCTTTACGAAGATGCGCTAAGGCACAACGTACGGTAATCGTCCGCATCCAACCTTCAAAAGATCCAGTAAATTGGTAATTATCAATATTGGCAAAAATACGAATCAAAGATTCCTGTAGAATATCCTTGGCTGTTGCCTGATCGGGTACGTAACGTCGAGCCACCGAAAGTAGCTTGCCAGCGTACCGCTTCACCAGTTCATACTGACTGGATTTAATGCCTTGCTGGCAATTTTTAATTAATTGTTTTTCCGTCAACATTAAATAATTTAGAGGGTTTTGGTTTTTTAAGCTTTATTAAAACTCCCCACTAGAAAGAGTGGGGAGTAATATGGTTTGAGTCTCTTTATGCTAATCTTATTGAATAATGGTAAATGACCCAGTTACGAGTACAGTATTTGTGGTATCAGCGGATTGTTCGTTTATCAAATCATCACTAAAGGTTCCAACAATATTTGGAGTTACACTAGTGATTTCAAAATTAGCGAAGGTTATTCCTTGAGCATTCGCATTTACATTTCTCAAAAGATAAGGAGTGGTCGCTGTAAAATCAGCCAAAGTGCAACTATTGTTATTGCCATAGTCACCAGCGGTGCTACCATTGACAAACAAGTTGATAAAAGCTTCTTGTCCTAAAGAGTCTATTGGGAAAAAATCAATAGAAATACCATTAGGAGTCACACTACCACTTAAACCATTAAATCCTCTGTAAGTATAATCTTCTCCTCCTACTGTTAAGTTTAAAACACTTTCCATAATATCAATATCACATACTGCGATTGCACCTGTATTAATCATGGTTCCTACCATTCCTGTTAAAGGAGGATCACTTTGGAGCCCTGCAGCAAAATCAATTGCAGTTATCGTTAAGTCCGTAGGACCATCACAAGTTGAGATAAAAAAGCTAAAATCGCCATTGTCCACCGTTGTGATAAAATCTAAATTGCCTATTTCCACCAGTACACCACCATTAGTGACTAGAACACCATCACAATCTACTAAATTACCTGTAATTTCTGTATTATTAATACTAGAATTTACAATAGAAATTTCTAAAGAAGTATCGTCTGAAAATGGTCCGATAAGTTCACTATGAATAATTTCTCCACAGATACCACGGATTTGCAGGATGAGTGTTTCGTTAGCTGGTACTTTTCCGCTGGTGAATCCGTCTGCATTCGTATAAGCATAATAACAAGCAATGCTATCAGTACCAAAACCAAGTGCAATAATATGATTAGCCACAGGATTTCCGTTTTCATCCGTCAAGGTAACATCTAATTCAATTAGAGGAAATGGTGCATCACAGTTCCACCAGCTAAAGTGAGTTACTTCACCTACATAGCGACCATCTACTTTGGTAGCAGAACCTTCTTCTACCCAGATTCCAAAAGTTTCATGGAAAGACCATAATGGAATTTCAGTCGGAGCATTTGCTGCAATCGTCGCAGGTAGTTCCACACTAATCGTTGCTGTAAATCCTTCTCCGATATTTAACGGATTTCCGTTTTCATCTTGAAGTTCAACATTGATCATTCCAAAACTTTGAAGTGATACTTCTTCTAAATCCAATTGTACACCTTGTAAGTTACCAGGCATACGGTTCGCCGTAGTGTTTGCGGTAGGATCCAAATAAGTAGAAGTCGTAAAAACTTCGCCATCAAAAACTTCACCATTGGCATTTACAATACTATTGGGAGAGAAAGTAACTTCGGTTGATCCATTGATTACAAGATTACCTCCTGCGGTAGCATCAAATGAAGACTGGAAATTCTCCTGAATCATTTCAATGACTACTTTGTTATTGATATCCTCTCGTGGGAAAAAACGACGGCTACCATCTAAAAAACCATTTTGAGATACAGTAATAAAGGTACCTTTTTCATTCATGGTTACATTTTCAAAAGAAAAAAGACCGTATTCATCGGTTGTGGTAGTAAGATCACCTAAGCGAACCGTTGCATTTTCAACAGGGAGCTTATCTGTGTCCTGAACTTGTCCATCCACAGAACTAATGACTGGTTTAACTTCTGGGCTAAAATTTTCAATAATTAGTGGATCGGTGGTGGTATTGGTTGTTCCCATGGTTTCCTCATCATTCCGACAGGCGGAGATTAAAAGGAGCATAATTAATGGGAATAAAAAGTTTATCTTTTTCATAATTAGGATAAAATTGAACGTTTTTTAAATAAAATTAACAAATTTATAAGCAATTAAAGTAAAAAATAAGCACGTAGAATTAAGCGCTTACTATAATAAGTCCGCTGGTTTTGGTTTCGCTGCATGAGCAGATGATTTTTTTTAGAAATTACGCTTTTTAGGAGTAAATCTATCAATTTTCCTCAAGTTTTTAAACAACTTCAATAGCAAAAAAAGAAAGTCAATTGAAAAGATCTCGTCAATAGCTTCAATTATTAAAGCTTAATTCAGACTATTTATCCGCTAATAAATTTTTTTTTAATCAAATCAGGATAAAATTTGGTTTGTATACTATTAGACAGTTCTAAAATTTCATTTATTCTGTATTATTGCTGTTGATTTTATAAATGTTTGGCAAAACGAACACAACGTAAAATAATAAAATTTTTTTTTATGATTTGAGTAGGGGTTAGCTTAGAATTAAGTGTCTACTATTATACAAACGTGATTCTTGCGTTTTAATACTACGAATACTTACTTTACACTCCATCAACCAAATTTTAACAATATAACCCTAACGGTTTTTTACCGTTAAAGGAAATTACTTCAAACCAAAATTACTGAGGCATGAACATTTCTTCAAAAATCACCTTCCTAGAGCAGTTTCCCATTTTTGATGTACTCACCAACGAGGAGTTAACACAATTGGGTAACATGGTCGAATTAAAAAAACGACCTAAATACGCTTACATTTATTCTCGTGATGATTCTTCTGAATTTATTTACTTCTTACTGAAAGGTACGATCAAAATTGTTACCCACAGTAATGATGAAAAAGAGGTGATTAAATCTGTCTTACACCCACTATCTATGTTTGGTGAATTATGTATCGTTGGTCAAGATAAAAGGACCGATTATGCTAAGGCAATGAATCAGGAAGTACATTATTTTTCATTAAAGTTAGAAGACTTACGAAAAGTAATGCGGACAAACCACCGTTTATCCAACAAAATATTATTTATGATGGGAGAGCGTTTGCACCGTGTGGAAAGCAGATTAGAATCGCTTATTTTTAAAGATGCACGTACTCGAATCATCGATTTCATCAAAGATTCTGCTGAAAAACGTGGCCGTCGTATCGGTATCGACGAAACCTTAGTGAAGCATTCTCTTACACAACAAGATATTGCAAACATTACAGGCACTTCCCGACAAACAGTAACCTCCGTCTTAAATGACCTTAAAAAATCAAACCTCATTCACTTTACTCGAAAGAGTATTTTGATTCGAGATATGGTAAAATTAGCGTAAAGAAATTTATGTCAAAGTAAATTACTCTTCAGCGTAAAATTTGTTGAAGCTGTTTAAGAATGTTCACAAAAGGTGAGGATAAGTGCTTGATTGTCAAGACGAAGCAAATTTTGAGGTTCGTAGCCAAAGCTACGGTGCCGAAAA